>JBKKDW010000300.1:0-22421 GCA_046708025.1 Candidatus Limnocylindrales bacterium | reverse complement strand
GGAACCTGACCAGGGTCCCGCACGGCAGCGTGCGGTGGGCCACGCCGAGAAGCGACGTCGTCATGGCATAGCCGCAGGCGGTCCGATGGCCGTAGAACGTGGGGCCGTACCAGGAGACGTCGCCGTCCCAGCGCCACGGATTCTTGTTGATCGAGCCGGGGGCCGGTTCGGGTTGGGCGGCTCGAACCGGAGCCTGGATTGACTCGTTTCGCTGGGCTGGCTCGAACAGTGTCGAACCTTGATCCAGGTTCCCGGCTGAGCGGGCCCCCGGATCGGGGGGCGGGATCATCATCATCGTCCCGCGGACAGGCGCCGCGACCTCCACCCGTTTGAAGAGGTCCGGATTCACCTTGGCTTCGGGGTTGGGGACCCACGAGCTGGCTTGACCGGGGACGGCGACCATGGCGAGCAAGGCGATGAGCGCCGTGCTCGCGACGACCCTTGGGCGTCGCACGTCTTGGGAAACATAGCATGGAACTGGCCTCGGGGAGGTTGCGGCGACATTGGCCGACAATTCCGAAGGGTGTCAGGATCGTTGCAATGCCGATTCGAACCTGGCCCCTGAACGGCCCGCTGGACCTGCGCAGGACGCTGGCGCCACTGGGCCGCGGCCCTGGCGATCGAACGATCCGCTTCGGGCCGGGCCGGGCCTGGCGAGCCACCCGGACGCCGGAGGGCGCGGCTAGGGTGGCCCTCAGCCTGGCCGGCGACGAGCTCCAGGCGGAGGCATGGGGCCCCGGTGCCGAGCGCGCGCTCGCGGACGTGCCGGCGCTGGTCGGCCTGCTCCAGGAGCCGCTGACGCTCAATGGCGGCCACCCGACCGTCGCTCAACTCGCGCGCCGCTTCCCCGGCATACGAATCCCGCGAACGGGAGCGGTCCTGGAATCGCTCGTCCCGGCGATCCTGGAACAGAAGGTGATCGGGGAAGAGGCCCGCCGCGCGCACTTCGCGCTTGTCCGGCTCCATGGCGAAGCCGCGCCGGGCCTTCCGGAGCTGGGCCTTCGCCTGCCACCGGCCCCCTTCGTGCTCGCGGCACTCCCCTACTACGCCTACCACCCGTTCGGTGTCGAGCGGCGCCGGGCCGAACTGATCCGGCGGGTCGCCACGCGCGCGACCTGGTTCGAGGCGATCGCAGATCTGCCCCTCGCCGACGCGTACGCGCGCCTGGTCGCCGTCCCCGGCATCGGGCCGTGGACGGCCGCCGAAGTCGCGGTCCGGGCCCTCGGCGATGCCGACGCCGTCAGCATCGGCGACTTCCACCTGCCCAATCTGGTCGCGTTCGCGCTGGCCGGAGAGCCGCGCGGGACCGACGCCCGGATGCTCGAGCTGCTGGAGCCGTATCGCGGTCAGCGAGCCCTCGTGATTCGCCTGCTTGAGCTGAGCGGCATCCGCCCGCCACGGTACGGCCCCAGGCTCTCATTCCGCCGAATCGAGGAATCGTAGGGCTCATGGAGCATCCCCCTCTGGCATCGCCAGGGACGGTGTGGCCTTCCTGCATCGAGCGAAGCGTCGAAGACGAAGCGCCAATGGCGGTTACTCACAAGGGCACGCTCGCGATAGATGCCTCGTGGTCGATCGCCAGGACTGCATCGACCGCAGGCTTTCGCGATCGATCACGCTGAGATATCGACGACGTGCGCCTCAGGCCGACTTGCCCAGTGAGGCCGACTTGCCCGGCGCCAGGCTTGTCAAGCGGCCTGCCGCTCCAGTTGGGCAGATCGAGATCACCCGGTACACTCGGACTTCGCCGCTCCCGGAGCACGATGACGACCATTCTCGATCCCGCCGCCGACATCGCGACGCCGCCGTTCACCCGGTCGTCCCGGCTCGCGTCCCTGCCGGACCTGCTCAAGTCGCGGATCCTCGTCCTGGACGGCGCCATGGGCACCCTCGTGCAGACCTATTCGCTGACCGAGGCCGACTACCGCGGCGACCGTTTCGCCGACCATCCACGCGACCTGCGCGGCAACACCGACCTGATCTGCCTGGTCCGACCGGACATCGTGGCCGCCATCCACGGGGCGTACCTGGATGCCGGGGCAGACATCATCGAGACCAACACCTTCACGGCAACCCGGATTGCGCAGGCCGACTACGGCCTGGAGGCGGTGGTCGCCGAGATCAACCGCGAGGGTGCCCGGATCGCGCGCGCGGCGGCCGATGCCGCCGAAGCCGCCGATCCGTCGCGACCACGGTTCGTGATGGGCTCGCTTGGCCCGACCAACCGAACCGCGTCGATCTCGCCCGACGTGACCGACCCCGGAGCCCGCAACGTCACCTTTGACCAGCTGGCCGAGGCCTACGCCGAGTCGGCCCAGGGCCTGATTGAGGGCGGCGCCGACCTGCTCGTGATCGAGACGATCTTCGACACCCTCAACGCCAAGGCCGCGATCTTCGGGGTGGAGGCCGCGTTCGACGCAACCGGCGACCGGATCCCCCTGATCATCTCCGGCACGATCACCGACGCCTCGGGGCGGACGCTGTCGGGGCAGACCGTCGAGGCGTTCTATACCTCGATCGCGCACGCCCGGCCGCTGGCGGTGGGG
Organism: Candidatus Limnocylindrales bacterium; assembly: GCA_046708025.1. Classification (GTDB taxonomy): domain Bacteria; phylum Chloroflexota; class Limnocylindria; order Limnocylindrales; family CSP1-4; genus SPCO01. Next base: position 19,875 of record JBKKDW010000300.1, on the reverse strand, counting down.
CTCAACTGCGCGCTGGGGGCGCGCCAGCTGCGCGCCCATGTTGCCGACCTGTCCCGGATCACCGGGTTGCCCGTGATCGCCTACCCCAACGCCGGCCTGCCCAACGAGTTCGGGGGCTACGACGAAACGGCGGAGACCACGTCCAGCCTGCTCGGTGCCTGGGCGCGGGCCGGGATCATCAATATCGCGGGCGGCTGCTGCGGCACCACCCCCGCCCACGTTCAGGCCATCGCGGCGGCCGTCGCCGGGGTCGCGCCCCGGGTCGCCACGGAGGTCGAGCGCAAGACCCGCCTGTCCGGGCTCCAGGCCGTGGCCATCCCCCAGCCGGGCGGGCTATTCGTGAACATCGGCGAGCGGACCAATGTGACCGGCTCGCGCAAGTTCGCCCGGCTGGTGCTCGAGGACCGCTTTGAGGAGGGCGTCGAGGTAGCCCGCCAGCAGGTGGAGGCCGGTGCCCAGCTGATCGACGTGAACATGGACGAGGCGATGCTCGACTCGGTCGAGGCGATGGGCCGGTTCCTGCGCCTGGTCGCTGCCGAGCCGGACATCAGCGCTGTGCCGGTGATGATCGACTCGTCGCGCTGGGAGGTGATCGAGGCCGGGCTCAAGTGCGTGCAGGGCAAGTCGGTGGTCAACTCGATCTCGCTCAAGGAGGGCGAAGGACCGTTTCTCGAGCATGCCCGGCTGTGTCGCCGCTACGGCGCGGCGGTCGTGGTCATGGGTTTCGACGAGGACGGCCAGGCCGACAGCGCCGACCGCAAGGTCGCGGTGGCCACTCGCGCCTACCGGCTGCTGACCTAGAAGGCCGGTTTCGATCCCGAAGACATCATCCTCGACCCGAACGTGTTTGCCATCGCGACTGGCATCGAGGAGCACGCGGGCTATGCGGTCGCCTACATGGAAGCGACCCGCCGGATCAAGGCCACCTTGCCCGGGGCGCTGATCTCGGGCGGCGTTTCCAACGTCTCGTTCGCGTTCCGCGGCAATGACCAGATCCGGGAGGCGATCCACTCGGTCTTCCTCTACCACGCGATCGCCGCCGGGATGGACATGGGCATCGTCAACCCAGCGGCTCTGGCCATCTACGACGAGATCGAGCCGGAGCTGCGCGCCCTGGTCGAGGACGTCGTCCTGGATCGCCGCTCGGACGCCACCGAACGGTTGCTGGCCGTGGCCGATCGATACGCCGGCGAGCGAGCCAACGCGACTGGACCCGGCGGCAGCGCCCTGGCCTGGCGCGACCTGCCGGTTGGCGAACGGCTGACCCATGCGCTGGTGGAGGGGATCGACACCTTCATCGTCGAAGACACCGAGGAGGCGCGGCAGGTCGCGGCCCGCCCGATCGAGGTCATCGAGGGTCCGCTGATGGACGGCATGAACGTCGTCGGCGACCTGTTCGGCGCGGGCAAGATGTTCCTGCCCCAGGTGGTCAAGAGTGCCCGCGTGATGAAGAAGGCGGTCGCCCACCTGGTGCCGTTCATCGAGGAGCAGCGCGAGCCGGGCGCCTCACGCTCGAACGGACGGATCGTCATGGCCACGGTCAAGGGCGACGTCCACGACATTGGCAAGAACATCGTCGGGGTCGTGCTCGCCTGCAACAATTACGACGTGATCGACCTCGGGGTGATGGTTCCGGCCGCCCGAATCCTGGAGACCGCGCGCGAGAGCGGCGCCGACCTGATCGGCCTGTCCGGGCTGATCACGCCATCACTCGAGGAGATGCGCCACCTCGCCAGCGAGATGGAGCGCGAAGGTTTCGAGCTGCCCTTGCTGATTGGCGGGGCCACCACCTCGCGAACCCATACCGCGGTCAAGATCGAGCCGGAGTACCACGGGCCGGTCATCCACGTCGCCGACGCGTCCCGTGCCGTTGGGGTGGCGGGCGCCCTCATGGACAAGGACCGGCGGGTCGCCTATGCCGCCGGGGTTCGCGAGGACTACGAGACGCTCCGGCGTGAGCGCGGCGCCCGCCAGGAGAAGGTGGCACGCCATCCGATCGCCGAGGCGCGCCGCCATCGCCTGGCCATCGACTGGACCGGGGTGACCCCACCCCGCCCGTCGTGCCTGGGTGTGCGCACGATCGAGAACCAGCCGCTCGAGGAGCTCGTCGAGCGGATCGACTGGACGCCCTTCTTCGCGACCTGGGAGCTCAACGGGCTCTACCCAGCGATCCTGTCCCATCCGGTCGTCGGCGAGGCCGCTCGCTCAGTCCATGCCGACGCGCTTACCCTGCTCGATCGGATCGTGGCGGAGCGGTTGCTGGAGGCGCGCGCGGCGGTCGGGTTCTGGCCCGCGAACAGCGTGGGCGACGACATTGAGCTGTACGCTGACGAGCAGCGGCGCGGCTCGCTCGGGACCATCCACACCCTCCGCCAGCAGATGGTCAAGCCGCCCGGCCGCCCGAACCTGGCCCTGGCCGACTTCACCGCCCCGCGCGACGGCGGCGTGATCGATTACGTCGGGGCGTTCGCGGTAACCGCCGGGCATCGGCTGGACGTGCTCGTGACCGCGTTCGAGGCAGCCCACGACGACTACTCGGCGATCATGGCTCGCGCCCTCGCCGACCGCCTGGCCGAGGCGTTCGCGGAGAGCCTGCACGAGCTGGTCCGTCGCGAGCTGTGGGGCTACGAAAGCGATGAAACCAACCTGACCAACGAGGACCTGATCGCCGAGCGCTACCAGGGTATCCGGCCGGCACCCGGCTATCCGGCCTGTCCGGATCACACCGAAAAGGGCCCGATGTTCGAGCTGCTCGACGCCGAACGGCGGGCCGGGATTCGCCTGACCGAGTCGTTCGCGATGCTCCCGGCGGCGTCAGTCAGCGGCTACTACTTCTGGCATCCGCAGGCCGCCTACTTCGGGCTCGGCCGGATCGGCAGCGACCAGCTGGCGGACTACGCGCACCGCAAGAGCCTGCCGCTGGATGTGATGGCTCGCTGGCTGGCCCCGAACCTCGCCGATGACTGACCCGGGCGTTGAGCGGGTTGGGGGCCGGATCGGGAACCGGGTCGTCCGCCGGCTGACCCACTTCGGGCTGGCCTGGCTGCTCGTGGTCGGTGCCTCGACGGCGCCGGCATCGGCCGCGACGGCCGGCTTCAAGCTCGATCTTGGAACCCGGTCGGACTTCGTCGCGCAGACCAACTTCGTACAGTGCGTCGGCGCGAGCATGCAGATGATGCTGAACATGATCCAGCCCGGAGCCGATCGGACCGCGGCGACGCAGCGTCGCCTCCAGGATCTCGCCCGCAAATGGAGCCCGGTCAGGCCGGATGGCCGCGAGCGCAACGGCGCCAGTGTCCGTGGCTGGGCGACCGGCCTCAACCTGCTCGGCGCCGGGCCGTATCGGCTCGTGGGCATAACGACCCTCGAGGAAGCCCTGCTCACGGCCGCCCAGGCGATGCGCAGGAATGCGCTGGTCAGCGGCAGCCAGGTCACCTCCGCCTTCGTGGAGGACCCGCTCTATCCGCACGGATCGACCGTCTGGGGCCCAAGCCCGGCGCCCGGAGCTGAGCTGACTCCCGACGAGCTGGGCCGGCAGTTCGTGCCGCGTCGGGCGTCGACTCGGTGGGGCATGGCTGGGCTCAGCGGCAAGTACGTCCTGGTGCTGCCGTATCTCGTCGATCTGCCCACGAAGCACCTAAGCTGACGACCCTCCGCGAGAACGGTCAGCTAACCGGGCGTGTCTCACGCATCCGGAGCGCCACGATCAGGCCGGAGACCGCCGTGATCGCGGCGACGACCAGGATCGCCGCCTGCGCCCCGAACCGGTCCGCCAGGAGACCCACCAGGATCGCCCCCGCCGCGAACCCGAGGTCACGCCAGAACCGGTAGACGCCCACGATCGAGCCGCGCTGTTGCGGCTCGGCGACGTCGGCCACCACCGCGATCAGGGTCGGGTAGACCATCGCCGTCCCCAGTCCCAGGGCTACAGCGGCCAGCAGCCAGGGCACGAATCCGGCCCACGTTGCGATGGCCGCGATCGCCGCCGCCTGGACGAGCATGCCCGCCGCGATCAGGCGCTTCCGTCCGATCCGATCCGAGATCGCACCTGTGGCGATCTGGCTTATGCCCCACGTCGCCGGGTAGACGGCGGCGAGCAGGCCAATCTGGCCGACGGGCAGGCCGGCGGCCGCCTGGACGATCGGCAGCAGCCCCCAGGCGAGGCCGTCGTTGAGGTTGTTGACGAGGCCGGCCTGCGAGGCCGCGGAGAGGGACGGGTCGGCCACGCTGCTGCGCCAGGCCAGGCGGGCCAACGAGTGGTTCGCCGCTGGCGCCGCCCGTACCGCCGGCGCCGCCCCCGGGGAGACTCCCGGGCCCCTGGTCGCTCCCTCGCTCGCGGCGTGCCCTCGGGTTTCACGGACGAACAGGACGGATGCGCCCAGCCCCAGGCCGGCGATGACGATGCCGATGAAGAAGGGCGCCGGACGAAGACCGGCGCCCTCGGCCACAAGGCCGGTCAGAAGGGCCGTGACCGCAACCGCGCCGTAGCCCGACGCCTCGTTCAACCCCAGGGCCAGCCCTCGCCGGCGCGGTCCGACCAGGTCGATCTTCATCAGCACGGTCGTCGACCAGGTCAGGCCCTGATTGATCCCGAGGAAGACGTTGGCGGCCACGATCCACGCCCAGTCGGGGGCGAGGATCAGCAGAAACGGGACGGGCAGCCCGGCAATCCAGCCCGCGACCAGCACTGGCTTGCGACCGAATCGATCCGCCAGGGCGCCGGCCACGAGATTGGTGATCGCCTTCGTGGCGCCGAAGGCGACCAGGAAGGTGAGCACGCTGGATGCCGCGCCCAGCCCGAACGTCTCCGTGGCGAGCAGCGGCAGCACCGCTCGCTCCTGCCCAACCATCCCACCAACCAGCGCATTGACCCCGACGAGCAGCGCGAATTGACCGGCATTGGCGCGCAGGCCGAGGACGATCACCGGGCGAGGCGGCAGGCCCACGAGCGCGAGGCTACCATTCGCCCTCCGACGTTTGTCTGGCGGCGCGGCGCGACCCGGGCTGTGATAGTGAACTTCGCTTGGGGGACATCCTCGATGCCCTTCCACACGGTCCTGGTCACCGAATCAGATCCGAACGCGCATGTCGTGGACCGTTGGCAGGCAGTAGCACGTGGCCGCCCGGTAAGCGCGATCATTTGCGGCGACGTTTGCAGGAGACCATCCCGCGTTGACCGATACCGCACTCGACTATGAACGTTTCCAGGCGCTGACGTTCGACTGTTACGGAACCCTGATCGACTGGGAGACCGGCATCCTCGCGGCGCTGCGCCCGGGTTTGGCAGCCCGTGGCGTCGCGCCGTCGGACGACGAACTGCTGGAGCGCTATGGCCGGGTCGAGGCAAGGGCGGAAGCGGGACCGTACCGGCCCTACCGCGAGATCCTGGCAGCGTCGTTCCGAGAGGTCTGCGCCGAGAGCGGAGTGCAGACGGACGATGCGTCAGCCGCGACCTTCGGGGCGTCGGTCGGCGACTGGCCGCCGTTCCCGGATTCGGTGGCCGCCCTGCGGCGCCTGAAGGCACACTTTCGACTCGGGGTCATCACCAACTGCGACGATGACCTGTTCGCGGCGTCGAACCTTCGCCTGGGCGTCGAATTCGACTGGGTGGTGACGGCCCAGTCCGTTGGCAGCTACAAGCCCGACGTCCGCAACTTCGAGGAGGCATTCGCCCGAATGAACGTCCCACGCGACCGGATCCTGCACGTTGCCCAGAGCCTCTTCCATGACCACGTGCCGGCCAGGCAGCTCGGGCTGTCCACCGTCTGGATCGACCGACGCCACGCTCGACCCGGCTTCGGCGCGACCCCGCCAGCCGCCCTGACCCCTGAAGCGACGTTCCCCGACCTTGCCTCGTTCGCGTTGGCCGCCACGCTGGCATGACACCGGCGATCGCCGCGGGACAGGATGCGCCGCCCGTTCATCCTGAGGGCAGACCAGCCTGGCGCGGTTGGAAGAGTGTTCCCCGGCGCCACGGGGTTCCGAGGCGTGGCAGGAGGTAGCGGTCGACGCCGTAGTACCCCGCGACCTTCCAGGCGAGCATGAGGCCGACGGCCAGGGTGAACAGGACTGGGTTCGTCGACGCGGAACCAGCGAGCAGGAACGACATGTTCAGGACCGCCCCAAAGAAGGCGGCGACGCCGGTCAGGATGCCGAGGATCAGGCCAACCCCGACGGCGATCTCACCGAGCGTCACCACCCAGGCAAACCAGCCTTCGTGATTGCCGGCGAGGAGGGTGTTGAGGAAGTCGCGGTACCACTCGTAGGTGATCGGTGGCCGACCTTGCTCGGGGATTGACACGACCCGCTCCCAATAGGCCCGCAGCGCGGCCCCGCCCTGGGTCCACTCCGGATCGCTGAACTTGTGCCAGCCGGCATCGAGCCAGGCGAAGCCGACAAAGAGTCGGATCGGGAGCCAGAACAGGCCGGCTCGTGAGTTATTGAACAGGAATCGGGTGAAGGCGGGGCCCTCGATCTCGATGTCCTGGCTCTCCGGGTTCCTGCGATCCTCGAAGAGGGCGAGCAGCAACACGAGGAAGGTGATCCAGAACCCCACGGTCAGGCCCTGGCGCAGCGTGCCCTCCTCCAGCAACAGCCAGGGGTTGAAGAGCACAAACAGCAGAATCGCCGCGATTGCCCCGATTGGGATCGCCAGGCCGCGAAGCATGGACATGGAACTTCCTCCTCTATTCCGTGGATATCCGTTGAGCGTGCGGGTTGTGCGTCACCCGCCCACGACCACCACAGGGACGGCAGCCTGCCGGACGACATCCTGCGACACGCTGCCCAGGGGCAGGCGACCGGTGGGTCCGCGACGATGGCTCCCGAGGACGATCATGTCGACCTGTTCCGCCTTCGCGGCTTCCAGGATTGCCTCCCCGGGCTCACCCTCCCAAACGAGGAAGGTCACCACCACGCCATCCCGGCGACCACGTTCGATGAGCTCCTGCGCGGCCGCCTGGCGGCCTTCGCGGACTTGGTCGACTCTGGCACCGAAGCGGCCGCCGGGTAGTCGAAGGGACCGAGCCTCGATGACACTGACCACGAGGAGGTTGGCCCTCAGTCGTCGGGCGGCGTCAAAGGCTTCGTTGGTCGCGGGTCCAGAGCTTGGCGAGAGGTCCGTGGCGAGCAGCACCTTGCGGATCGGCCCGGCACCTCTGTCCACGCCGGCGCACCTGGCGTTCATCCGATGACCGGAATCCGGCAGGCCAGCGCCGTCGAGCCGGCCGCCCTTGCGGCACCCGCGACGGCGCTTCCAGCCGCTCCGGCAGAGGCCCCGGACACGGCGGCGGTCGGATCCTGGACGACGAGTGCGGTGACCATGCCGAACATGCCGTCCACGCCCTCGGCGTGAGTCAGGATGTGGCAATGGAAGGCCCAGGCGCCGGGGGCGTCGCAGTCAATCACGACGTCCCAGCGTTCGCCCGGATTGACCCCGAGCGTGTCGCAGGTGAACGCCGCGCTACCGAGCGGATAGCCATCCCGCGCGACCACCCGCATGGGCATCCCGTGGAGGTGCCAGGGATGCATCATCGTGCCCTCGTTCATGAACCGGATCAAGATCTTCTCGCCCAGCGTCGCCACGATCGGCGCCGTCGCCGGGAAGCCGCGGCCGTTGATGGTGAACCCGCCCAGCGCGTCGTTACTGATCCAGACGATGTCCTGGGTCGCGCCGTACAGGTCCTCGTAGCGCGTGGCCCGATCCTTCGGGGAGACGATGAACGCACCGAGCAACCCGCGGCCGACCTGGTCGGTGGCGTTGTGGTGCGAGTGGTACATGTGCGAGCCGGTCGTGGTGGCCACGAACTCGTAGGCGAACGAGTCGCCCGGTTGAATCGGGTCCTGGGTGATGTGCGGGACGCCGTCCATGTTGTTGGGGAGGCGCTGGCCGTGAAAGTGGATCCCGGTGGTCTCGCGCAGGTTGTTCCGAAAGACCGCCCGGATCCTGTCGCCCTCGACCACGTCGACTCGTGGCCCGGGCCAGGTGCCATTGAAGCCAAGCGCGGCGACGGGATCCTTCAGCGCATCGATACGATGCTGGATCTCGTCGATCGTGAAGTCGAATACCTTGGTGTCACCATCCAGGGTCGGCTCGAGCGGCTGGTTGCCGATCGGCAGCGTCGCCGCCTCGCCGTCCAGGAATCGCTTGACGGCGGCAAGGGCGTTCGCGTCGTGGTCAGGCGGCGCGTCGACCGGCGGCGCGGCCGAGGCATGGTCCATGCCCAGCGCCCCTGATCCGCCAGCGGAGGGCGACGCGGATGGCGACGCCGCGCCGGTCGATGCTGCCGTGGGCCCGAAGGTCCAGCCGGCGCCCGTTGCGGCAGGAGCGCAGGCTGCCATCCCGGCCGCGACCAGGCCCCCGCCGGTGACCGCCGCGGTTCGCAGGAAGCCGCGCCGACTCAGCGCAGACGGGCTTGAAGGCGAAGGAAGGGAAGCATGACCGGCATCACTGGAAGGCGGCTCGACGAGCTGGGTGGGTCGGATGTTCATGGCGTCCATCCTGCCGAACGCCACCGGGGATCGGAAGTGACATCCGGCCCAAAGACGGGAGCCATGTGGAGTGTCTTGACCAGGCGAGGCTGCTGGTAGATTGGCCGCCATGCCAGCGGACCAAGGTGCACTCGACCCTGCGCTGTCCGGATCGGTCCTGCGGGTTGCCGACTTCGAGGCACTGGTCGAGGCGACCCGCGCCATCGCCGAGGTCCTCGACGTTGAAGCGGTCCTCCAGCTGATCGTCGAAAGCGCCCGGAACCTGGTCCGAGCGGAGTATGCAGCTCTCGGGATCGTCGATGCCGATGGTCGCATCGAGCGCTTCATCACCGTCGGCGTCAGCTCCGAGGATCGCACCAGGATCGGGTCCCTGCCACGCGGCCACGGCCTGCTTGGTCTGATCATCCGCGAGCGCCAGTCCTACCGCATCCCCGACATCGCCGGTCACCCTGACTCATACGGCTTCCCGCCGCATCACCCTCCGATGGTCGCCTTCCTCGGCGTCCCCGTTCTGCTTCGCGGCCGGGCCGTTGGAAACCTCTACCTGACCAACAAGCGCGACGCCCTGGAATTCAGCGAGCCAGACCGGCTGCTGGTCGAGATGTTCGCCTTGCGCGCGGGGGTCGCCATCGAAAACGCCCGGCTGTATGAGCAGGTCCAACGGCTGGCCGTCGTCGAGGAGCGCGAACGGATTGCCCGGGACCTCCACGACGGCATCATTCAATCGATTTACGGCGTCGCGCTGTCGCTCGAAGACGTGCCGCTGATGATGGCGAGCGAGCCGGACGCAGCGGCCGAGCGGGTGGACCGAGCGATTGATTCGCTCAACCTGACCATCCGCGAGATCCGCAACTTCATCCTTGGTCTGCGCTCCGAGCTTCTCCACGGCGCGGATCTGGTCGCCGGCCTCGCAACGCTGGCGAACGAGTTCGCGGCGAGCGCCGCGTCCGAGATCGAGCTTGATCTCGAGATCGACCCACAGCTCGCGGCCGATCTTCCGGCGGGTCACCGGGTGCAGCTCTTGCAGATGGCGCGCGAGGCACTCAGTAACGCGGCGCGCCACGCCCGAGCCCCTCAAATTCGGATCGTCCTTCGGGTCGAGGGCATGATGCTCGTGCTGCGCGTCGACGATAATGGCGTGGGCTTCGACACTGACGCCATGCGATCGCCGGGCCACCTGGGCCTCGACAACCTGCGCGATCGGGCGTCGGCGCTCGGCGGCTCGCTGACCATCACGAGTACGCTTGGGGCCGGGACCGAACTCAGCATTCGCGTTCCGATCACGGCTTCGGAGCACGCCTCATGAGCACTCCCGACAGTTCGACGACCCTTCGCGTTCTCGTGGTGGACGATCACGAAGTCGTTCGCCAGGGGCTCGTCGCACTGCTGGCCCGCCGCGAACGATTCCAGGTCGTGGCCGAGGCCGGGACCGTCGCGGCGTCGATCGATCAGGCCCGCCGGCATCAGCCTGACATCGTGATCATGGACGTCCGCCTGCCGGACGGCTCGGGTATTGAGGCCTGCCGCGAGATCCGGGCCGAGCTGCCCGACACGCGGGTGGTGATGCTCACCTCCTACCCGGATGAGGAGGCTGTATTGAGCGCGATCATCGCCGGCGCCAGCGGCTATCTGCTCAAGCAGATCCGGGCGCGTGACCTGGTAGCCGCCCTGGAGACCGTGGGTCACGGCGGGTCGCTCCTCGATCCGGCCGTCACCGAGAAGGTTCTGGATCGGATCCGACGGATCGCCACCGGCGAATCTGAGAGTGACGAGATGTCGCAGCTCACGTCGCAGGAGCGCAGGATCCTTCTCCTGGTCGCCGAGGGCCAGACCAACAAGCAGATCGCCGGCGCGATCTTCCTGTCCGACAAGACGGTCAAGAACTACGTCAGCTCGATCCTGTCCAAGTTGAACCTGGAGCGTCGGGCGCAAGCCGCCGCGTTCGTGGCCAAGCATCGAATCGAGCGCGGCGGGGCCTGACCCGCCCGTGGGGCAACCGCTTGGCCTAGCGGTAACCCGTTCGGAAGGTCACCACGAAAGCGCGGCTCAGGGCCACGCCGCCATTCGCCGCCACCACCCCACCGACCGTGATCCGGTAGCTGTGGTTGCCCGCCAGCGGAGTGCTCGGAATGATCGTGGCAATCCGCGTCGAGGCGCTGTAGCTCACCCGGATCGTGACCCACCGGCCGCGCGACAGGTCCTTCATCCTGATGGTGCGAGTTGACGCTCCGGTCACCGGCACGGAGAACGTGATCTTCGGTCGAACCGACCTCGAAACGGAGCGCGCGCCATTGCGCGGCGCGGCGCCGGTCACGACTGGCGAGACCATGGCGGGCAGGGGAACCGCGCCGGCCGACGGATCGGGGGTCGGGCTTGGGTCCGCGCCCGCACCGGGTGCCGGGCTCGCGCTGGCACCCGGATCGCCGGTCGGGCTGGGTGACGGGGTCGGCGAGGCGGTCGGCGTCGGGGTTGGCGCGCCGGCGGCGAGGTCAAGGGCCGCGCCCACCTGGAGCAGGCCGTATCCGGACTCGGCGTTTCGGCCGCCACTCGCCAGCGGTCTCGCCGACTGGGCGAGCAAGCCGAGCACGCCATCGGGTGTGATCTGCGGGTCGAGCGAACGCAGCAGGGCGACCGCGCCGGTGACGTGCGGCGTGGCCATCGAGGTGCCTGATCCGTAGCCGTAGCCATTGCCCGGCAGGGTTGAGGCAATTTGCTCGCCCGGCGCCACCAGAGCGAGCGCCGCAGTCCGGGTCGAGAACGCACTGACCGCCGAGCCGTCGTTGGTCGTGGAGCCAACACAGATGACATGGATGAAGTTGCATGGGTATTCGTCGATCGCGGCGCCGTCATTGCCCGAGGCGGCGATCACGACCACGCCAGCCGCATGGGCGGCATTGAACGTGTTCTGGAGGAAGGCCACGGTCCCCGGCGCGAGCGTGCCGCCCAGGCTCATCGTGATGATCCTGGCACCGTGCGCGACGGCCCAGTTCATACCGGAGGCCAGGCCTCCGAAGTCACCCTCACCATCCACGTTGAGTACTTTGATCGGCATGATCGATACGTTCGGCGCGATGCCCGCGATCATGGCGCCGTTGTTCGCGGCCGCCGCGATCGTCCCGGACACGTGCGTGCCGTGCCCGTTGTCATCCGCGGTCGGGGCGAAGTCGGCCGGTCCGCCGGCCACGCCGGTCAGCGCGTTGTAACCAGCGACCAGGCGCCCGGCGAACTCGGAGTGCGAAGCATCGATGCCGGTATCGAGAACGGCCACCACGACGCCCGGGTTGCCGGTCGTCCTGGTCCAGGCGGGTGCCACGCCAATCGCCGCGAGGTCCGACTGAAGCCCGAACAGCGGGTCGTTGGGTGCCCCATCGGACGGCCAGCCAAAGGCCCGGATCGGTGCGTCCAAGCCGCTCGGGGGTGCTGCGGCCCAGGCGCCGCCAACGCTGCCGATCGCAACGACCGCCGCGAGGAGCGCGGCCGTCGTGGCTCGCCGCGCGCGCGAAACGCGCCGTTGCGGGTCGGCTGCCGGAGCGTGGGCCGGGTGCAGTTCGGGGCGCGCTTGAGTGACGATCAATCGACTGGTCCCCTGGATTGACGCGGCAGGCTGGAGAGAGGGCGGGCTCATCGTCGCCGATTTGCTCTGCGATGCAAGGCTCCATTCGTCCGCGAGTGGGCCGGACTTGGGTTCTCAGCAGGAGACGCCTGTCGCGATCCGCCGTTGCAGCCACGATCGCTGACGCTGGGTGGTCGGGCTGGGTGTCCTATGTCTCACGTGTGATACAGTGAACCCATGGCAGAAGTCACGATTCGGGAGCTCCGAAACCACGGCGGCGACGTCGTGGACCGGGTCGCGGGAGGCGAGCGGATCGTCGTGACGCGGAGCGGCCGACCAGTTGCCGAGTTGCGGCCGCTTCGATCCGCAGGAGCCACGGCCGCCAGTCTCCTGCCACGATGGCGGCGCCTGCCGCATGTGGACGGCGCAGCCCTGCTTGCCGACCTCGACAACACCGTCGACGGACGTCTGTGACCGCCGACGAGTACGGGCTGCTCGACACAAGCACGTTGATCCTGCTTGGGCGCCTGCAGGATCCGTCGGTCCTCCCGGCTCGGCCGCTCATCTCGGCGATCACCCTGGCCGAGCTGTCGGTCGGTCCGTTGGTGGCCACGTCCGAGACGGAGCGGGCCGCTCGGCAAGCACACCTTCAGCAGGCCGAGACGGACTTCGAGTCGATCCCGTTCGATGCTGACGCGGCGCGCGCCTTCGGCCAGGTTGCCGCGTCAATGCGACGATCCGGGCGCAAGGCCAACGCCAGGGCCTACGACGCGATGATCGCCGCGATCGCCCTGGCCAATGGGCTGCCGCTCTATACCTGCAACCCGGATGACTTCGCCGCGATCGATGGCCTGCGAGTCATGGCGATGGCCCACCCCGATCGTCGATAGGCTCTGACTGGAGTCCGGATCAGGCTCGATGGTCGATCTTTCGTTCTCGATCGCCGGGCAGGTCGCCCTCGTCACCGGCGCAACCGGCGGCATCGGCGCCGACCTGGCCGCGGCGCTGGGCCGGGCCGGAGCCAGGGTCGGCGTCGCCGGGCGTCGGGCCAACGCAGCACAGACGGTGGTCGAGACGATCCGCTCAGCCGGCGGCGAAGCGACACCTGTGGAGCTCGACCTGACGGACCGAGCCTCGATCGACGCGGCCGTGAGACAAGTGGTCACGACGTTCGGACGGCTCGACATCCTGGTCAACAACGCCGGCCTCGGGACGAACCACGACGCGATCGACGCATCGGAGGCCGAGTGGGACGAGCTGTTCGCAGTCAACGTCCGCGGACTCTTCTTCGCCTGCCAATCGGCCGCCCGGCACATGCTCGCCCAGGGATCCGGCCGGATCATCAACATGGCGTCACAGGCTGGGCTCGTCGGCATCCCGCGCCACGCCGCCTACTCGGCGAGCAAGTCGGCGGTGATCGGGCTGACCCGCGTCCTGGCCCTCGAATGGTCGCCGAGCGGCGTGACCGTGAACGCCGTCGCCCCGACCTGGGTCTACACGCAGGGCACCGCGGAGCGACTGGACGATCCGACCTTCCTCGCGTCAGTCCTGGCACGGATCCCGGCCGGTCGGGTTGCCTCGACCGCGGATGTCGCTGCGGCCGTCCTCTACCTGGCATCGCCGGCGGCGGGCATGGTCACCGGCACGGTCCTGACGGTGGACGGAGGCTGGACCGCGCAGTAGTCACGGGCACGGCGGGCGTGGGCGCGGGCGGGTCGGACTACGCGCCTCAGGTAGCCTCGCCCGGCGGGCGATATCGGACCGACTCGACGCGCCCCAGCGCGTCAAGCGTCTCCTCGACGCTCAGTAGCACGGTGGTCTCGAACTTGGACAGAGCGCCACCGGAGCTGATGGCGATGGCGACCGCGGCCATGGACACATTGTCGGGTGCCTCCCAGAGGTTGTAGGCGTCATATTCGCCGAGGGCGTACCAGAACCCATGGAGCTTCCCCCCGACCGATTCGATGTAGCTCCGGGCGGCTTCTCGGCGATCCTCGGGATTCCGGGCGAGGCGCGCCCACGTCTCAGGGGTGTAGCTGAAACGCGTGAGATAGAGGGGCATGGCCGTCTCCTGCTGGCAGCAATTCTCCCGGGTCGCTTCCGACCAGCGGATTGTGCCACCTGGCCCGCCGCTGAGCGATGGCCAGACGCACGCCCGCCCGGCACGCGTCCACGGGCGTAGCATGTCGGCCGTGAGCCGCTTGCCCGACGGGATCGACGTCACGGGTCCAGTCCAGGCCGAGGTCTTCGTCATCTGGCTACACGACGGCCGCCTCGAACTGACTGGGCCGTGCGGCGCCGCGCCGTGGCTGATCGAGGTCGGGGAGGCCGAGCACCCGGTCGAGGTTGTCGATCACCTCGTGCGCGACGCCATCGGGACGCCGTTGCTCGTCCACTCCACGTCGTGGCGACGCGATCACGGTGGCGTCATCCTGAGCTTCGTCGTCGTCATCGATCCATCGCTGGTGGGGTCGATGGCCAGCGCTCCCGTGGCACGAGCCGACCTCGCGCGGTCCGAGGCGACGGCCGCCCCGCGGGAGATCGCCCATGCCCAGGTCGTGGAACACGGCCTGCGCCACCTCGCCTGGCTCGTTCGCGACGATCCGGTGGTCGCAGTCGAGCTCGCACCGCCGTGGCGGTCGATCCTCGCCAACTACGTCCCCGAGCCGTTCCGGGCGCTGGGATGACCAGCGAGGGAGTCCGTTGATGGACGACTCAGTGACCGTTCGCTGTGCGTGTGGATGGGAGTCGCGCGGCCCAGAGGATGAAGTCGTCGTCGCGACACGCGCGCATGGGGAGCGGTTCCACAACATGAGCGCGACTCGTGAGCAGATCCTGGCGATGGCTGTCCGGCCGGAGACCGCGAGTGGAGATGCCGCTCCTGGCGAGGCGCAACCCTGACGGGAGGAGGTGTCCTGTGCAGATCCCCAAACCGACTCCCGATGACTTGGCTCGCTTCCGATCGACCGTGCCAGATGATCCGCGGGTCGAAGTCAGGGCCATGTTTGGCAATCTGGCCGCGTTCGTGAACGGGAACATGTTCATGGGGCTGTTCGGCGCGGACGTCGGAGTGAAGCTGGATCCTGCCGATGCGAATGCCCTCCGCGCGATGGCTGGCGCCGGGCCGTTCGGTCCAACCGAGCGACCGATGGGCGGTTACGTGAGGCTGCCGCCGTCACTGATTGGGACGACCGACGGAGCACGGTGGGTCGCGCTGGCGCTCGACTACGTGGGAGCCCTGCAGCCGAAGGCGCCCAAGACTCCGGGATCACGGTTGCAGCGGCTGCCTTGAGCCGAAGTCGCCCTTCGTATCGGCGCTCTCGGGCGGAGGCCGAGCTGGCGAGGTCCCTCCGCGGCGGCTAACGTCGGGAGGTACGTTTTCCATTGCCACATCCTCGAGCACGAGGACGCGGCGATGATGGCCCAGTTCGAGGTCGTCCCGTAGAGCTGCGACGCTGGACTCACCGGCCCCGATCAACCATCCGCGAGAAGGGCCCGCACCTCGCCGATCCGCTCGATGGTCTGCCGGTCATACGGCGCCGGCAGGCGGACGATCACGGTCCGAAACCCGAGATCGCGATACGGCCGGAGGCGTATCGCGACCGTCGCCGGCGGACCGAGGAGGATCGGGACGTCGCCCATGCTGTCGGTGCCGTTCCGGGCCAGGACCGCGTCGTATGCCGCCCGTGCCACGTCCGGGTCGTTGCGGATCACGATCGGGAAGCTGATCGTCAGCTCGATCTCCGCCCGGTCGCGCCCGACCTCGGCACAGTGCTCGTCGAGGATCGCCAGCTTCGTGCAAACCTCGTCAACCGTGCCGGACGTGTTCCAGGCGTCGGCCCGGAGAGCCGTCGTCCGGAGTGTCTTGCGCGGCCCTGATCCGCCGACGAGGATCGGCAGATGGGCTTGAACCGGGCGCGGCTCGCACAGCGCGTCGGTGAGATGGTAGAAGCGACCTTCGTGGCTGAACCGCTCGCCGTCGAGCAGCCGGCGCATGACCATGACCGACTCATCAAGCCGATCGAGCCGTTCGCCGACGCCCGCTCCCCAGTCGGGAATCCCGAATGCCTCGTGCTCGCGCTCGAACCAGGCGCCTCCGATGCCGAGGACAGCCCGGCCGCTGCTGATGCTGTCGAGTGTGGTTGCAAGCTTCGCAGTCAGACCCGGATTGCGGAAGGTGTTGGCCCCGACCATCAGCCCGAGCCGGATCCGATCGGTGACCGCTGCGACGCCCGACAGCGTCGACCAACCCTCGAGGATCGGCTGCTCCCACGGCCCGAAGATGGCCAGGAGATGATCCCAGGTCCAGACCGAGTCCCAGCCGTTGGCCTCGGCGGCCAGCGCGGCGTCGCGGAATTCAAGCCAGGTCGTCTGCTGTGACCAGAGTTGTGCCCCGAACTTCATCGTCATCAGACCAGTTTGATCGATGGCCGACGACGGCTCTGAGACGCCAGGGGTCGCGAGGTTTGAGCATGGCGAAATCAGGTTGAAGAAGGCGTCAGCCATTACGGCCGACGAGCCCGCAATCCCAAGAACAGCGGGATCTCCCCGTCGGCTCGATCGGCAGGTCGCCGGCCAAGCGGACGCAAGCCCGCAGGGAGGTCGGGCAACTCGAGCATGGCGTCGACGGCGAACCCGGCGGCAGCAAGTCCGTTCACATAGGCCGAGATCGGTCGATGGAAGGTCACCGTCCGTGCGTCGCCGATCGCCTTCATCGGGACGGCCATCTCACTGAGGTAGGCGTCGACCCGCCGATAGACGAGCTTGCGGCTCTGATCGAAACCCCAGCCCGCGTGGCGCGGCTGGCGGAACGCGGGGTGGGTCATGAGCAGCACGACCCGGCTTTTCGCCCGCAGCGCCCAGTCCAGGGACGCGAAGATCGGTCCGAGCGGGTCCATGTCCTGGATACTCAACAGGAAAACCACGGCGTCGTAGGCGTGTGCGCGGAGTCGGGGAACCGCGCTGAGGGCGCGCCCATCCCCCACGACGAACTGTCCACTCCGGGCGTGCCGGCGTCGGGCGATGTCGATGAGTCGTGGGCTCGCATCCACGCCGGTATAGCGAGCGCCACGCTCGGCGACGTACGGCGCGAGCACGCCCTGCCCGGCGCCGACGTCGAGAATATCCTCGCCGCGCCGCAGGTCCAGCAGATCGATGACCGCCGGGATCGCCGCGGCCTGATGGTACCTGCTGCCCCGGTCGCCGACCCAGCCGTCGTACCAGGACGCAACGGGTTCCCAGCTTCTAGCTGCGGGGCGTCGACCCCGCGAGCGTCCGGCGTTGCCGGACATTGAAGAAGAACGTAGCCATCAGGCGCTCCCATTACATGAGATGAGGATCATACGCCGTCGGTTCGGGTCGCGTGAAGCGGCTGCCCGAGGGTCACTCGGGCACGGTACGGCGCTCAACGACGGTGCGAGGGTGCACCTAGTACTTTCGTCTGCTATTGAAGGCAGCGCACCCGGGCCTCATCGTCAGCGCTCGCGAAGTCTCAGCGAGAGATCCGGCTTCTGGGGCGGTGACAGGCGCTGAGGCTTCGCTCCACGAACCGACCGTAGTGAATGTGGTGACAAGGAGCCGACGCTGATGAGCGAGCATCAGGCGCCACGAATCCCCTGTGCCGTTTGCGCCCGAGCGCTTCACCTCGGGGACGTCGTGATCGTGTCACGCGAAGTCCCACCGTCGTGGACATCGCCCGTCGAGCAGACCACGACGATCGTCCACCAGGCCTGTGAGCCTTGCGACGGTCGCGCCGATCACAACTGGACGCGGGATGCCCCGCAGACCTTGCTGCATATGCTGGTCATGCTGGCCGATGGCCGCGACCAGCAGCTCGAACCGGGTGGGGCCTAGAGCAAACTCGGCCCCGTTGGCCAGTCGAGGCTGGCGTCGGCGAGACTCCGAGCGCCATCGACGCCCTGAGCCGCGCTACACGCCTGTGGCGCTCGAACGACACCGCCTCTCGTTCGTCGCGGCAGTTTCGTAGGCCTTCTCGTCCGCAGCCGTCAGGTCCACAGCATCGGCGTGACGGCGGTCGGAGGCCGCCTGGTCGCGGTCGGAAGCGAGCTGTTGTCGCTCGTCGCGCGGCTCATCTGAGTCGGAGGCGGTCGGGTCGCCGTCGAATGTCGCCTGAGAGGCATCGGCCGCCCGGTCCGCGTCGGGCAGGGTCTGATCGGCCTTGGACGCGCGCTGAGCCTCGACGGCCGCTATCCGAGCCGCAAGCCTCGGGTCGCTAACGGTCTGGAATCCGCGACCGATTCGATGGTCCGTGTGCATTTGTAGCCCTAGGGCCGGCGCTGCGTACGCCCGGCTGTGCATGGACCGCGTGCACCAAGGCCACGGTACCACGCAGCGACCGTGAGAGTGGAACATGCTTTCGCGACCATTGGCGAGACTGCCGTCGCCCCGTCGAGGGCATGCCCTACAGGTCCCCTGGATACCGCCGCAGGACGCGCTCCATCTCCTCGCGCGTCAGGGTCGCCCCACACGGCGGATGGACTCCGCCTCGGCGCCGGCCATGAACTCTGCACGTCGCCACGCCCGTAACCGCCGCCGCCAGCGCCATTCGACCAGGGCGGCGCGGCCCTTCCTGGAGGTCATGACGGCGGCCGCTTCCTGGTCGAACGCTGCTCCTCAATCCAGAGCTTGCCCAAGTCCCAGTACGCGGACGACCGGATGATCGTCTGCCGCGTCGCCTCGGCCTCCCAGGCGTCGCACCAGCGCTCGGCAACATCGAGGTCCATGCCCGTGTCCTTCAGGCCGTTGCGAACGGCGGCACGCCGACCTTGGTAGATCGCCTCGTCGATGACAGTCACGCTGGACATCGTCACGGCCCCTGTCGGCCCGAGCAATAGGAGGGCTACCCTATTGAGGCAGGCGCACGGCCCAGGTGTCGGCGGGCCGGGCCGGGACGACAATGCCCCCGCACACGCGCCGACCGGTGGTCATCGATGGCATGAGGTTGCCGAACCTTTTCTCGGTTGCTCTGCTCGACGTGACCCCCTCAACGCCGTCGATGAGCGCGGCGCAGCCCAACCTCCAGGGCAAGCAAGAGCCCGGTCATCGTCACGACGAACACGATCAATTGAGCTGCCTGGCTTTCGCCCACGGCCTGTGCCTCCCGGAACACCGCTGGTCGGTGCCCTCCGCACCGAGTCGCGGACATTAGGCGGATGTCGGCCGGGTCGTCCATCGGGCGAACGCCCTATTCGACTCTGCCGAGACAGCGGGGCCTCAGCGCCGGTCGTCGGAAATGGTACTAATCCTCGATGACCCATTTGGTGCTCAGGAACACCGGGATTCCACTTCGTTCGCTGGCGTCTGAATAGGTCTGGTGAGGTTCGGGCCATCCGTGAGTACTGGACGAGACCTGTACCCGACGTGATGATCACGACCGTTTCGATCGGTGGACGGACGAAGACGGGGTAGCCACCGGCCGAGCGGACAGACTCATCCGAGGCGTTCCGCCTCACTGTTGAGGAACATATCGATGGAGACTCCTGCGCGGGCGGAGGCACCACCGCTCCTGCTTCGTGCGACCTTCCAGCTCTTGCAGCTTAAGGGCCTGACGCCGGGTGAGGCAGCCAGTCTGACGGCGTTCATGTGCGGGCTTCCGACCTCCGACCTCCGCTGGTCGCTCCGCCAGATCAACCAGATGCTCTTCCTGCAGCGGCTCTACCAGCTCGGCCGCTTCGGCATCGACGGGGAGCAGACCCGGCCGCACTGACCATCGCCTTCCTCTCGGCCTTGGCCGCGAACGCTCCACTCGCCGCCAGGGCCGATCCGTCGAAGCGGCGCCGAACCTCCGCTAACGATAAGGATGCCTCCTCCTC
>JBKKDW010000299.1:0-4221 GCA_046708025.1 Candidatus Limnocylindrales bacterium | reverse complement strand
AGGCTACCGAAGACGAGCAGGCGCTCCGTCCCGAAGCGCGCCCCGAAGCGCGGAAACGCGTACATCAACGGCACCTCGATGACCGCCCCGAAGGCCCATGCGATGCCGACCAGCGAGGGCGCCCCGCCGAGCGCGACGACCTGGATCGAGTAGAACGCGTTGCTGGCCGAGAGGGCCGTCCAGACGATCGTGAACCCGCCGAAGAAGACGAGCATGCCCGGCGTGCCCAGGATGTCGCTGGCGCCGCGGAGCATGCTCACCGACCGGGCCGAGCCGCGTCGCGGAATCGCGGTGGTCACAGCGACGGTCGCGAGCAGGCACGGCAGATAGACCCAGAACAGCGTCCGTGCGCCACCCACGTCGAGGAGGAATCCGACCAGCAGGGTCATGGTCACGAACGCCAGCGAACCGAACGCGCGCACCTGCCCGTAGCGGTCGCGTCCGCTCGGTCCGAGCGTCTCGAGCGTCCGGGCGTCGAGGGTCGGGCCGAACCCGGCCAGGCCGGCAAACAGGAGCACCGAGCCGGTCAGCACGCTGCTGAAGTCCGTGGCCAGGAACAGCATGAATCCGCCGGCCGTTGCGACGGCGGCCGCCAGGGGCAGGGTCAGGCCCACTCTTGGGAAACGATCTACGAGCCCGCCCCAGACCGGCGCCAGGGCCAGCTGGGTCGCGGCCTGTATTGCGGTCAGCAGGCCGATCTCCTCGAGCCGCAGGCCGAGATCGCGATAGAAGACCGGCAGGTACGGGAATGATGCCCCGATCGCGCTGAAGTAGACGAGGTAGGCGAGCAGGATCCGGCGACCGGCGGCCATACCCCGAATCAGCTCGTTGTGGCGCCGGCGCCCAGCGCTTCGTTGTCGATCAGGCGGGTGGTTCCGATGCGAACGGCCAGCGACAGGAGGGCCGGGCCATCGACCGTCTCGAGCTCCTCGAGGCTGGTGCCGTCGGCGACCGATACGTACTCGACGTCGGCCAGGGGCTCCTGCGCGAGCGTCTCGCGCATGGCCGCGCGCAGCGTCCCCGCCGATTGCTCCCCGGCTTCCCACCCGGTTCGGGCGGCCAGCAGCGCGCGATGAAGGGCCGGCGCCGCAGCCCGCTCGGCCGGTGACAGGTGGACGTTGCGCGACGAGATCGCAAGCCCGTCCGGCTCGCGGACCGTCGGACAGGCGATGACCTGGGTCGGGATCGCCAGGTCGCGCGCCATCTGGCGGATGACCATCACCTGCTGGGCGTCCTTCTGGCCGAAATAGGCCCGGTCCGCGCCGATCAGCCCGAACAGGATCGCCACCACCGTGGCCACTCCCTCGAAGTGGCCGGGTCGAGCCGTGCCCTCCAGCGGCCGGGCCACCGCCCCGACCGAAACAACGGTGTCGAAACCAGGCGGATAGATCTCGTGCGCCTCCGGGGCGAAGATGATGTCCACCCCCTCGCTCTCGCAGATCGCCACGTCGCGGGCCTCGGCGCGCGGGTACTTCGTGTAGTCGGCCGGGACGTTGAACTGGCGCGGGTTGACGAAGATGGTGACCACCGTCATCGCGTCGGTCGCGCGCGCCTGGCGGATCAGTGCGCGATGCCCCTCGTGCAGCCAGCCCATGGTCGGAATAAGGCCGACCGGGCGCGCGACGCCGTGGAGGACGTCACGCAACTCGGCACGGGTTCGGACGATCCGGGTCACGCGGGCTTGCGGTGGGTTAGAGGTCGCGATCGAGCGGGATGCCGCCAACCGGCATCGTGCCGGCCGGTTGATCCGATGCGCCACGGCCAAGGACCTCATCCAGGACGGCGTCGTCCATCCGGGTGGACTCATCGGCTTCGGGGAAGGTTCCGGCCGCGACATCGGCGGCGAACGCGGTCGCGGCCTCCAGAATGGACTCTCGGACGTGCGCGTACGGCCGGGCATGGCGCGGCACGAAGTCACCAAGGCCGATCAGATCGGTGATCACCTGGACCTGACCGCTGCAACCCGCGCCGGCGCCGATTCCGATCGTCGGGATGCGCAGGCGTTCCGTGATGGCGGCGGCGAGCTGCTCGGGCACGAGTTCCAGGACGAGGGCGAAGGCGCCCGCCTGCTGCACGGCATGGGCATCGGCGATCAGCGACCGAGCCTGCTCGATGGTCTTGCCCTGGACCTTGACCTTGCCGATCGTGTTGATCGACTGCGGGGTCAGGCCGATGTGGCCCATGACCGGGATGCCGGCGCCGACCAGGGCCTCGATCACCCGCGCGGTCCGAGCCCCGCCCTCGACTTTGACCGCCTGGGCGCCGGCCTCGCGCATGAAGGTCCCGGCGTGTTCGAGCGCTTCGGCCGGCGACGAATACGACAGGAACGGCATGTCGGCGACAACCAGTGCCCGACTGCAGCCGCGCACGACGGCCTTGGTGTGGTGGACCATCTCGGCCATGGTCACGCGCACGGTCGTCTCGTAGCCAAGCATGACCTGGCCGACCGAATCGCCGACCAGCAGGATCGGGATCCCGGCTTCGTCGAGGAGCCGGGCGGTCGGGTAGTCGTAGGCCGTCAGCATCGCGATGCGCGTGCCGTCGGCGTGCAGCCTGGCGACGTCAACGATTGTCAGGCGGCGGGGTGTTGCTGGGGTGGCGCTCATGCTGGCTCCCGGGTCGGTTCGGTCGTGCGATCAGTCTGGACGTCGGCGTCGCGCTCGTCCAGCGCCATGGCCACCCGATCGAGGAGGCGATCGGCGACCTCGCGCTTCGACAGCAGCGGCAGGTCCTCGCGGGAGCCGTCGGCGGCGAGGATGGCCACCCGATTGGTCTCGGTCCCGAATCCGGATCCCGGTTCGGCCACGTCGTTGGCGACGAGCAAATCGGCGCCTTTGCGACGAAGCTTCTCCGCCGCGCGATCCAGCGAGGCGGTCTCGGCCGCGAAGCCGACGATGATCGGGATCGATCGGCGTGGCTCGCGGGTCGTGGCGCCGTCGGTGTCGAGACCATGTGCGATCCGACCGATCTCCGCCAGCAGGTCCGGCGTCGGCTCGAGCTCGAGGGTCAGGCCCATACCGCGTTCAAGCTTGCGGCCCGCCGCGCGGACCGGGCGGAAGTCGGCGACCGCGGCCGCCATGATCAGGGCGTCGAAGCCGGCCGAGCCGTCGGGCGCATGGCTGACGCGCAGCAGTGCTGCGCGCAGGTCGGCGGTCGATTCGACACGGGTGATCGTCGCCCCCAGCGGCAGGGCGATCTCGACGCTGCCGGCGATGACGGTGACGCGGGCTCCCCGAGCCAGCGCGGCGTCGGCGACGGCGGCGCCCATCCTGCCGGTCGAGCGGTTGCCGATGAACCGAACTGGATCGATCGCCTCGCGAGTCCCGCCCACGGTCACCACGATGTGGCGGTCCGCGAGGTCGGCGTCGCGAGCTGCGGCCACGATCGGCGGCCGGGCGGCGGGATCCGGCGCCCGGATCGGTCGATCGCCGACGGCCGCCACGATCGCGTCCACGATTCGGGGCAAATCGGCCAGCCGGCCGACACCCGACTGGCCGGAGGCAAGCGGTCCACTCTCCGGCTCAACGATCGGGTAGCCAAAACCGTCGCGCAGCCTGGCGACGTTGGCCACCGTCGCCGGGTGGGTCCACATCTCACCATCCATCGCGGGCGCGACGACGACCGGCGCCCCTGTCGCCAGGCAGGTCGCGGTGACGACGTCGCCGGCCAGGCCATTGGCCATCGCGCCCAGGAAGTGGGCCGTGGCCGGGGCCACCACGATCGCGTCGGCCGTGTCGGCGACGACGATGTGGCCGATCCGGCTGTCCTCGGTCAGCTCCAGCACGTCGGTCTCGACCGGGTGTCGCGACAAGGCGGCAAACGACAGCGGGCCGACGAAGCGGGTGGCGGCGGGGGTCAACATGACCGCCACGTCTGCGCCTTCTGCGCGCAGCAGGCGCAGCAGTTCAACGGCCTTGTAGGCAGCGATGGAGCCGGTCACACCCAGCCCGATGAGCCGCCCGTCGAGCCGACCGTTCATGGCAGGCCGAGCTTCAGCGGCTCGCCGCCGCGAACCTCGGCGTGGAGGATGGCCAGGCCCTTGAGCGTGAGGTCTGGGTCGATCGCGTCGATGCCCTCCAGGCTGGCAGCCCATGGTGCCGCCGACAAAGCGGTCGAGTTGCTGCGGCTCCTGCGAGCCGAGGGCGCCGAGGTCGCCGTGATGCTCAGCCCTGCCGCAACCCGGTTCGTGGGTCCCCTCACGTTCGCCGCCCTGTCCCGGCA
>JBKKDW010000298.1:0-4682 GCA_046708025.1 Candidatus Limnocylindrales bacterium | reverse complement strand
GTCCAGAACGCCATAGGTAAGGAGGCCCGGGGAGCTCAGGCCATGGCTCCGCAGGTCAAAGACAAACAGGTCGCAGCCTCGATCCCAGAAGAGCGGCGCCCAGGACAAGGCGGTCGCCTTGTTGATGGCGATGCCATGGAGCAGGACAACCGCGGCGTGGACATTCCGCGGATTCTCGAAATACCAGCTGGCGAGCGTAATGGGCCCATTGGTCAGGCTCACAGCCTCGGGCTCCGGTAACCCGAAATCTGCGAACTTCACGTCCTCGTCGGCGGCAAAGCGCTGGCCGATGAGCTTCGTTGAGAAGATCCAGCTCACCGCACTGTAGGCCGCGACCAATAGGACCAGGATCCATACGCCGTCGACCGACATTTCGACCGCCCTTCGCAGCTTCCAATACCCGTCCTGGCATCGAACGACCTTCAGGCCGCCACCACGATAGCAGGCCAGTTCACCTGAGTTTCAAACGTCGAACCGTCCTTGGGGCTTCTGTCGTGGTCGGCACGGCGAGGGGTCGAGAGGCAGGCTCGGCGCCGAACGCAGGTGGTTGGCGGACGCCCCCAAGCGCCAATGGGTTCGATGATCTGGCCCCGAGGCTGTGCTTTCTGCCGGCGATCCCCCATGATGACCGTGTCCGGCGCAATCGTCCGGTGGCACCAGCACTGGTGGGCGGTCACATGCAACGAGGCGCGCCAGAACGTCCCGGAACCCTCACGCGGTTGCGCGTGCGAGCCACCGTCCTCGCCGGCGTCGTTCGATTCGACCGCCGGATGATTGGGCTGTTGGGGCTGGGAGCTACCGGCGTAATCGTGCTCGCCTGTGTTATTTCGGCGCTCGCGTACATCGGATCCAACGGCCAGCCGTACTCGCCGCTAAACCATTACGTCTGGGAACTGGGTGATCGGTCCCAGTCGCGCCTGGCATGGGTGTTCAATAGCGGATTTGCCGTCGGTGGAGTCGGTCTTGGGCTATACCGTGTGCTGCTGGCGCGTCAGACAAAGGGTTGGTGGCGCGCAGCATTCATCGTTCTCGGCCTGATCGCCGGCGTCTCGGGAGCCCTGCTCGGGTTGTTCCCGATGGATGACCTCAACGCCCACACCGTTGCGTCTATCGGTTTCTTCAATGCCTGGTGGGTCGCCATCGCGATCTTCAGCCTGTGGCTTCTGGTCCATCCAAGACAAGGCTTCCCGGGCTGGCTCATCGCACCGAGTGCGCTCGTCCTCGTGGTCTTCCTTGCCTTTCTGGGCCTCACGGGGTCCGTCGAAGGTACGGAGTCGTTGGCCGTGCCTCTGGCACGTCCTGAGCGCTTGGAAGTCGCCGTGCTCGAATGGATCACAATGGGCGCGCTGGTGGTCTGGTTCACGGCCACCTCGGTCGTGCTGATACGCAGCGAATCACGTTGATCCAGGGCTCGCATCGCATTGGTACGCTCAAAGAGCGATGACTCAGTCAACTCCCATCAGACGGGGCGTCTCGGTGACCGGACCTTTCTCCTGTTGCCCCGGATGACCGATCAGGCAACATCGAGGGCCGGCTGGAGACCCCGACCGACGGGACACTCGCTGCCAGGCTTGCCGCCGTTTCGGATCGCCAGCTAGTGGCGCCGGCGGTGGCCGACGCCGAACAATCCAGCGCGCGGAGAGAGCAGGTCCTCGAGCTCGTTGCCATGACAATCCTCGCGCTGGCAACGGTGATGACCGCCTGGAGTGGCTATCAGGCCGCTCGCTGGGACGGGGTTCAGGCGTCTTCCTACAGTCAGGCAGCCGCGCAACGAGTCGATGCGACCCGCGCCGGCACAGCCGCCGGCCAGCTCGCCCTCTACGACAGCCTGGTGTTTTCGCAGTGGGCGACCGCGCATGCGACGGGCAACACGCAGCTCGAGGCGTTCGAGGAGCGGCGCTTCAGGCCCGAGTTCAAGGTCGCGTTCGATGCATGGCTCGCGACCAATCCGTTCGTGGATGTGGCCGCCCCCTCGAGCCCGCTTGTCATGCCGGTGTACACGGTCGGCCTCCAGAAGCAGGCCAACGATCTCGAGGCGCAGGCCTCGGCGCTCTTCGATCAGGGATTGGCCGCCAACACTACGGCCGACAGGTATGTCCTCATCACGGTCTTCCTCGCGGCTGCTCTTTTCCTGGCCGGGATGGAGTCTCGGATCGGACGACGACCGACCCGCATCACGATGCTCGTGCTCGCGGGGGGCATGCTGACGTACAGCCTGCTGATGCTCGCGACGTACCCGATCTACTAAGCGGCAGTCGCGCTCGCTCGCCCTTCCCAGCTGGACCGCCGTTGGGGTGACCGAGCTCCGGATGATGCGGAGGTTGAGGGTAGGCGTCCTGAACCGCAGGGACGATGCGGCCACGCAGGCAGAAGAGACCGACGAGAAATCCATCCGGAGAGTCGCCACGGCCTCCGCATCGCTGGGACCTCGACCTTCGAGGCGCACGAACCGCGGGCCCAGCTTGCGATCCATGGCTGGCGATGTCCAAGGGCGCGGGTTGGCCTCGAGCGGTCGCATCACCAGGGCATCCGGGCTACCGGATGCGCTCGACCTCCACGCCGAGCGCCTCGTAGACGGGCCGCGCCCTTACGTCCCCAGAGATGAGCGCTCGGCGGTGCTGCCGCGCAGCCGCGCCGACGAGCGCGTCGTAGACAGCCCCGCCCGAGATCCCCAGCCCAGCAAGCTCCCGGCCAAGGTCGAATGACTCCGCCTCGCCGAGAAACACCGACGCGGGGAAATTTCGAGCCAGCAGGCGAACGACATCGGGCGGCGACCGGCGAAGCCCTGGAGGCAGCCGCGTCAGAACAGAGTACGTCTCGAACCAGGCATGTCCTGCGAGGCCCAATTGGCGGCCACGGACTGTCTCCAGCGTCGCGACATGGGCCTCATGATCCTCGACGACGAGCGCGATCGCCGTGCTGGTGTCAAGCAGCACGACCTGCTGCCGCTCAGCGCCCGTGTCGGTCGGCATCGATCAGTTCGCGCACCGCCGCGTCGTTGATGGGCGCACCCGCCGCCGGAATGAACAGAAGGCCGTCATCCTCACGGAACCCCCTCCCGACGACCGGCTCGATGCGGACAGCAGCCCCATCGAGCTCGAGCTCCACCTCGCCACCGCCGATCAGACCGATGCGATCCCGGAGAGATCGGGGAATGACAAGGCGTCCTGCCTTATCGATGGTCGTCCTCATGGCACGGATGCTACCACGAGACTGGGAGCGCGGACGAGCTCAAGGGTGACCTTCCAGGTGAGATCCGCCGCTTGACATCCGAATGGCTCCAAGGTTTGCTGGTCCCGTGAGAATCGGCGAACTGGCACAGCAGGTCGGAGTATCGACCGACACCGTGCGCTTCTACGAGCGCTCGGGGTGGCTGCCGAGAGCGTCTCGGCGAGACAATGACTACCGCGAGTACGGCGTGCAGGACGTCGAGCATCTGCGCCTCCTGATCGACCTGCGCCGGCTCGACGTCCCGCTCGACGACGCCGCCAGGATCGCGGGCTGGTGCCACTCCGGACACTGCGCGGAAGCGACCGCTGAACTACCACACCTCCTCGGCGAGCGCCGTGCCGAGGTCGCCGACCGGATCGCTGGGCTCCAGGCACTCGATGCCCGTCTGGCCGGGCTCGAGCGACATCTCGGCCGGCCCCGCCGAGCTCTGGCCGTCGTTGATCAGGCCGGTCCGTGCTGCGAGGCCGCCGATGCCGTCGTGGGGTCAATCGATGGCACTTGCGCCTGCTGCTCCCCGGCCGTGATCAACGCGACGTGATCTCGACAATCCGGCCGGTTTCATAGTGCTACAACGTCGCACATGGATCGCGTAGGCGTGCGGGAGCTGCGCCGACAGGCGAGTGCCATCTTGCGGAGGGTCGCTGCGGGTGAAACCTTCGAGGTGACCGATCGTTGGCGGCCAGTCGCCGTCCTGTTGAGGTCGATGCCGACCGGTCTGGCCAGGCTCGAGGGCGAGGGTCTCTTGCGTCGTGGGGAGGGCGATCTCCTCGACCTCGCACCGGTGCGCCTGCCACATGGCCCGCCGCTGCCGTCTCGACTCGTGTCCGAGGGCCGCGCCGACTGAAGGCGCTGTACCTCGATAGCTCGGCCTCCGACGCATCGACCTCATCGGGATCGACGATCGGATCCTCGAGGCGATCATCACCTATGACGATCGGATGGTCGACACGGCCCGGCGACCGCGATCGCCGTCGGTGACTCCACGCCAGCGTTGACCTTGTAGCGAAAGATGACCGGGGATTCAGGCCCGAGACTACGGCGTCATTCGGTAGAAGCGGAGCATGTCGAGCGCCGGCTCGTCGAGACGCTCGACGCCCTGGAAGCCCGCCTCGGACCCGAGGCGCCGCATCATGTCGGCGCGCATGACGGTCCCGATCGCGGCCGTCGGTCGCTCGGTCATGGCAGCCGGCAGGCAGGTGAAGATGCTGAAGCCGTAATAGAGCCGCTCGCTCTCGCTGGCCGGGGCGGTGAAGGCATCCTCGGTCTTCTCGTCGGCGATCAGCGCGATTCCGTCGGATCGCAGCATGCGCCGGACCGAGGACAGTACGCCGACCGGCTGGGTCATGTCGTGGACCGCCTCGATGATCACGGCGAGGTCGTACTGGCCGGCTTCGGCCTCGGCGACGTCGCGGGTCTGGAAGGTCACCCGATCGCTCAGGCCCGCGTCGAGG
>JBKKDW010000297.1:0-7617 GCA_046708025.1 Candidatus Limnocylindrales bacterium | reverse complement strand
GCCCTGATCTCTTTCCTTCTGACTATGGGAGCCCTGCTTGCGGCGCTAGCAATTTTGGTCAGCCGAGCCCTGTTGAGGCGACGACCATAAACGGGATCCCAATGGATCCTCTGTAGTGGATGGAGCCCCAGAACCGGGACCCGATCTGGGACCCAATGTTGTCGGCTGGGGTCATGTCAGGACGTGAACAGTCGGCCTGTTCACGAAGGAATTGGGGTTGCCTACGGGGCTCGAACCCGTAACCTTCGGAGCCACAATCCGATGCTCTGCCATTGAGCTAAGGCCACCGTGGAGTCACGGGCTCGTGGGCGACGGCAGTGTACCGGGAATTCGTTACCAGGGAGATGCCGTGCTCGGCCGTCGGATCGCCTTCGCCGGAGCGATCGCTGCGGCGGCGCTGGCCGCGGCCTACGCCGCGGCCAGCCTCGTCATCTGGGCCAGGCTGACGAAAGTCGGCCACGATTGCGAACGCAAGTGGGGCTCGAACTCACCCGAGTCGTTCACGGTTCCGCCACCGTACGTCCTCGACACCCGACCCTGGGCGATGCCGGCACCGCAGGACGTGACGCTCCCCAGCCGCGACCCCGACATCTCGATCGCCGCCTGGTGGCTGCCGGCCGGGGCTGCCGACGCACCGGCGGTGATCGTGGTCCATGGGTTCACGGCCTGCCGGCGCGATCACGCCGTGCTGCTGCCGGCCGGCATGCTCCATCGGAACGGATTCTCGGTGCTCCTGATCGACCTTCGAGACCACGGCGACTCGACGATCGAGGACGGGCGCTTCGCGGGTGGCACGAACGAGTATCGCGACGTGCTGGGAGCGTGGGATTGGCTTCGGTCGGAGCAGCGCATCCCGGCCGACCGGATCGGGTTGACGGGCATCTCACTGGGCGCTGCCACGGTCCTGCTCGCGGCCGGTCAGGAGCCCGGCGTCAAGGCGGTCTGGGAGGACTCGAGCTACGCTGACTTTGGGAGCGTGATCCGGGCCGAGCTGGCCCGCAACGGGTATCCGACCTTCCTGGCGGTCGGCGGCATCCTGGCGGTGCGGATCATCTCCGGCGCTGATCTCGTGGCCTTCAGCCCGCTCGACGCCGTCCGCCGGATGGCCGGCCGCCCGCTGTTCATCACCCACGGTGAACTGGACACGCGCCTGAGCGTGCAGTACGCACGCGACCTCGAGGCGGCCGCCCTGAGCGGTGAGGGCCCCGTGGAGTCGTGGCTGGTTCCGGGCGCCGGACACACGGAGGCGCTGATCACCCACGCTGGGGAATACGAGCGGCGGCTCGTTGCCTTCTTTGAGCGGTCCCTGCGCTGACGAAACCGACCGGTACCTTATGAACCCGCCCACCGGGACCTTCGCACGACTGACCGAGGGCCAGCGCGAGCCTACGGTGACCACAGCACCGGAACGCCTGCCGGCTGCGTACGGAGGCCCCGGATCGCATGTCGCCTGGAGCGAGCCCCGCCCACGCCACGTCCCGACGGACAACGCTTGCCATCGCGCTCGTGCTCGGGCTCACCTCCGTCGCGACCCTGGCCGCGCCCAGCCGAAGCTTGGCCTGGGACGGCAACGAATTCGAAGCCTCGTCCGAGGCCGAACTGATCGCGCTGACCAATCGCAGCCGGGCCAGCGCCGGCCTCAAGGCGCTCAAGGTCGACTCGGCCCTGACCTCGATCGCCCGTTGGCGCAGCCAGGACATGATCGAGCGCGACTACTTCAGCCATACGATCCCGGGGTACGGCAAGGTCTTCGACAAGCTGGACGCGTCCGGCTACTGCTACAAGCTCGCCGGCGAGAACATTGGCTGGAACACCTACCCGGACGACGCGGCGACGGCCGCCATCCACCAGATGTTCACGGATTCGTCCGGGCACCGCGCCAACATCATGAGCTCGGCCTGGGACGTCATCGGCGTCGGCGCCTACAAGGGTCCCAGCGACAAGAAGATGTGGACGGTCCTGTTTGCCGACAAGTGCGGCGCCAGCGCGACTCCGGCGCCGGCACCGACGCCGAAGCCAACCCCCAAGCCCACGCCGCCGCCAACCCCGGAGCCGACCGCCGAGCTCACGGCCGAGTCGACGCCGCGGCCGACCCCCAGGCCGACGCCGCGACCGACGGTCCAGCCAACGGCCGTAGCGACGCCCGAGCCGACCCCCGATCCTACGCCAGCGCCCACTCCGATACCGGAACCGACACCGACGCCGACACCCGAGCCCACTCCCTCGCCGACTCCCCAGCCGACACCTCCGCCTGAGCCCGTGCCCACGCCCTCGCCCACACCGACACCCGGCACCCCGCCGATCGGGCTGCGCGTCGTCGAGGGCGGATCGTCGCGGAGCCTGCTCGATGTGATCGTCACCGGCGTGGCCGGTCTCTTCCTCGGAAGCTAGTCGCGTCAGTTGCGCATAACTACGCCTGCAGACTGCTACGGGGAGGTACGGGCCGGCAGAGCGGGTCACAGCGCCACCGCCACGCTCAGCCTGAGGCCAGTTTCGGCCGTTTAGGCTGGGATTCGATCCGTAACAGTCTGGTGGCGACTGGATGCGGTGATGCGCGACCCCGGCGGGCGTCGGCCACCCCTCTCGCCTGCCCGGGCCGTGCCCGCGGGTACACTCCGGGAGCATGACCGCCATCCTGGAGGCGCGAGACCTCACCCGGACCTACCCGCTCGGTTCGACCATGGTCGAGGCGCTGCGGGGCGTCTCGTTGTCCGTGCAGGCGGGCGAGTTCGTCGCCCTGATGGGACCGTCGGGCTCGGGCAAGTCCACCCTGCTCCAGGTGCTCGGCGGGTTGGATCGCCCGACCTCCGGATCCGTCGTCCTTGAGGGCCAGGACATCAGCCGGCTGTCCGACGACCAGGCGACCCGTCTGCGCCGGGATCGGACCGGGTTCGTCTTCCAGTCGTTCAACCTGATCCCGCTGCTCGACGTCACGGAGAACATCGCGCTGCCGTTCACCATCGCCGGCGGCGATCCGGGCCGGGGCAAACTGCGCGGGCGAATTGCCGACGTGATCGAGCTGGTCGACCTGACCGGCAAGGAGCACCACAAGCCCGACCAGCTGTCGGCCGGCGAGCAGCAGCGGGTCGCCGTCGCTCGTGCGCTGGTCACCCGGCCGGCCCTCCTGTTCGCGGACGAACCGACCGGCAATCTCGATTACACGACGGGCACGGGGATCCTCGATGCCCTGTGGCGCTCGTGCGTGGAGCGCGGCCAGACGGTCGTCCTGGTGACCCACGATTCAAAGGCAGCCGCGTACGCGGATCGGGTCCTGGTCGTGGGGGACGGACAGATCCGCGACACGATCGAGCTCGGCCGGCGCGACAGCCACGATGCCAAGCCCCTGATCGCCCGGCTTGCCCAGATCGGGCTGTAGCGCGGCCGCGCGGTGTCCCTGACCGACCTGGCCTGGCGAAGCCTGCTGGCTCGCCCGCTGCGCTCGATGCTAAGCGCCCTCGGCGTCGCGCTCGGGACAGCAGTCCTGCTGGCGGGTCTGGCCACCAATGCCGGGATCGAGGCGGCCGTCATCAGCGCGGTTCGCGATCAGGTCGGGCAGACCGACCTGCGGGTGGCCACATTCGGCGAGTCGGGCCTCAGCCGCGAGACCGTCGAGATCATCGCCGCGACGCCGGGCGTGGCTGTCGTTGCCCCGGCACTCCAGCGGCGGACCTACCTCGGTGCCGAGGTCGGCGCCGGCGAAGTCCTGCGCGCCCCGGTGACGGTCCTCGGGATCGACCCCGCGGCCGAAACCCAGCTTCACGATCTCACCCTCGTCGCGGGCTCGCCCCTGCGCGACCAGGATGAACCGAGTGCCCTGATCTCGGAGCGCCTGGCGAGGGAGGACGGCCTGGCGTTAGGCGCGCCGCTGACGATGCAGGGTGCCGGCGATCGGGTCAGCTACCGGATCATCGGGATCCTGGCCGGCGACGGACCGCTGAGCGGGGCCTTCGGGCGCACCGTGGTCGTGCCCCTGCGCACCGCCCAGGGGGTATTCGACGAGTCCCGCGTGACCCGGGTTGACCTCGGGTTGGCCGGCGACGCCGACGCCGGCGTCGTCTCCGAACTCCTTGAGGCGCGCCTCCTCAGCGAGCCCTATGTCCTGTCCTCGCCCCAGGACATCGCCGTCGGCCTGCGCGCCTCCACGGCCTCGTTCCAGGCGACCACGGCCCTGATCGCGGCGGTCGCCCTGTTCGCCGGCGCGTTCCTCGTCTTCAACACGTTGTCGATGACTGTGGTCGAGCAGGTCCGCGACGTTGGCCTGCTCCGAGCGGCGGGCGCAACGCGCGGCCAGGTCACGCGATTCATGCTGACCCAGGCATTCGCGCTGGGGTTGATCGGGTCGCTCGCCGGGGTAGGCATCGGTGCGCTCCTGGCAGCGGCGATGGTCGCCTACGTGCAGACGATCGGCTCGGTGACCCTGGAGCAACCGGCCATTCCGCTCGAGGCCTGGGTCGCGGCCTTCGTCATTGGCGTCGGGGTGACCCTCGCCGCTGCGCTTGAACCGGCCAGGCGGGCCGGTCGGATCCAGCCGGTCGAGGCGCTCAAGGCTCGCCTCCACCTGCCCACGGCGCGGCAGGCCAGGCTGCGCTGGTTGGCGGCGGTCTTCGTAGTCGTGGCGGCGGTCGGGTTGCTCGCCGCGCCAAGCGGGACCGGCATCGTCCAGCCGCTCGTCGTCTACGCCGTCCTGATCGTGGGAACCCTGCTCATCCCGAGCGTCCTGCCGCCCCTCGCGCGCCTGGCTGGGATCCCCTTCGGGCTGGTGTGGCGCTTCGAGGAGCGGCTGGCGCGTGGGTCCGTGATCCACGACCCGGGCCGCACCGCACTGACCCTTGGCGCGCTGACGATCGGCCTCGCCATGATCGTGGCGCTCGGCGGTGTCGGCCAGCATGCCCGGGCGGCGGCCGGGGCGTGGATCGTGGACGTCATTCCGGGTGAGCTGGTCCTGACCTCGATCCGGCCGGTCGGCGCGGACGAAGGGATCGAGGCGGAGATCCGGGCGACCGTTCCGGGCATCGGCAGGATCAGCCCGATCGCTACCTTCGACATCGCGCTGGAGGGGACCCGGACGGACGCGGCCGCCGTCGTGGGCGCGGACCTCGAGGCAGATGACCGGCTGCGTTTCACCGCCGGCGATCGAGGCGCGGCGCTGGCCGCCATCGATGCCGGCGGCGCCACGATCGTGCCGCTCAGCCTGGCATCGCGGTTGGGCCTCGTGGTCGAGCAGGTCCTGACCGTGCCCACCGCGACCGGCGAGGCGCTCGACCTGCGGGTCGCCGGAATCGTCGAGCGGTCCATGCCTGGGTCGAGCGGTGAGGCGCTACTGGTCGGCTGGGACGATGCGAGGACGCTCGGGGTTGCCGGGGCAGATGCCTTCGCGGTCCGTTTCGCGGCCGATTCCCCCGCCGGTGCGCGCGACACCCTGCGCGATGTGGCAACGGCCTACGCCCTGGACTACGTGACCCTCGATCGAATCAAGGGTGCGGTTGATGACGCCCTTGGCCGGATCTTCGGGCTGTTCGATGCCCTGGCGGCGGTGGCCGTGCTGATCGCTGCCCTCGGGATCGCCAATACCCTGACCATGAACGTGATCGAGCGCGTGCGCGAGATCGGCGTCCTCCGTGCCGCCGGCATGACCCGCCGGCAGGTGTGGCGCGCGGTCGTCGTCGAGGCCGGCATCCTGGGCCTCGCCGGCGCCCTGCTCGGGGTGGCCCTGGGTCTGATCGTGGGTGCGCTGATGGTCGTCCTGGCCGGCGGCCGGCTCGATATCGCCGCGAACATTCCCTGGGGTGTGGTCGGCCTGACGATCGTGCTCGGCGTTGCGGTGGCGATGCTCGCCGCGGCCTACCCAGCGCGCCTGGCCGCCCGCCTGCCGATCGTCCGGGCCGTCCAGTTCGAGTGATCGAACTGCTAGACTCGCGGCGGCCGGTCACCGCTGGGGTGGCCTCCAGATAGCGGAGTCCCGATGACGATCGCCATCCCGAGACTCGACCGTTCGACGGTCGAGGAACACGGCCTCACCATTGCCGATTTCCTGGTCCCGATCCGGGTCGGCGAGCGGGTCAATTTCCGCGTCCGCGACCTGACCCTGGTGATTGCCGGCGCCCTGATGATCTACCTGACGGCCCGGATCGCCATCCCGGTGCCGGGTTCGCCGGTGCCGATCACCGGCCAGACGTTCGGCGTCCTGCTGGTCGGCGGAGCGCTCGGGTTCCGACGCGGCCTGGTGGCCGTCGCGCTGTATGTCCTGCTCGGGGTCGTCGGGTTGCCGTTCTTCGCCGAGGGCAAGTGGGGCATGTCCGTCATCCTGGGCGCGCGCGGCGGATACCTGATCGGCTTTGTGGTCGCCGGGGCCCTGGTCGGGCGGCTGGCGGAGCTCGGCTGGGACCGCAGGATCGGCGGAGCGCTCGGGGCGATGCTGCTCGGGAACATCGTCATCTACGCGATCGGACTTCCCTGGCTCGGTGTGGTCCTGGGTGCCTCTCCGGCCGACACGATCGCCAAGGGCCTGACCCCGTTCATTTTCGGCGACGCACTCAAGCTGATCCTCGCCGCAGTCCTCTTCCCGGTCGCGTGGTGGGTAGTAGGGAGACGCCCGGACGACCGCTAGGGTCGCGCCGGGAGACGCCCGGACGACCGCTAGGGTCGCGCCGGGCGGGCGCTCCGGGAAGGCGCATCGCGGAATCCGGTGATCAAGCGCTGACCGGGTTCGCCTCGGGCTGGTCCAGGGCGGTTCGCAGGCTTCGATACGAGTCGCGCAGAAGGTGCGCCACCTCCGGCCAGTACGCGGCTCCGGCGCCGCGCGGGCCGTCGGGATCATCGTTCGCGCCTCGGTCGCGGATCTCGGCCGCAGTGCCGCGCAGCCGGCCGGCGTTCGCGACCCACTCCCTGGGGACGTCGTACAGGCTGGCGTAGAGGTCGGTGATGGCGTTGCCGGCCGCCTCGCCCGCGGCAGGTCCGATCTCGCGCCGGACGACCCACCAGCGAAGCTCGTGGCGAGCGACCGCCTCGACATCGACGTGGTCGGGCAGTCCGAGCATCCGGTAGCTCCGCCCGACGTCGGTCGCAAAGCGCTCGTAGTCGCCCGACGCCCGGGCGAAGCCCGCCGCCGCGCGGGTGAGCAGGAGGCTGGCGCGAATGGCTCGTGGCCACGAAACCTGAGCCTGCGCGCGAAGCGCCTGGACGAGCAGGAGATAGAGCCGGGCCGGCTGGCGCCGGTAGTAGGCCTTCCACATCCGGGTCTCGAGCGCTGCCAGTCGGTCCGGATCGAAGTCCCTGCCCCAACGCGATGTCGCGGCCATTCGGCGCGTCCCTCCAGTTGCGGTCGGTGTGTCGATCCAGCGTGTCCGATATCTTGGCCCGGTGGATACGCCAGCGGAGGGGGCACGGATGATCGGCGGTTCATCCCAGCCTCTGACTGTGCTGACCTGCGTGGATCGGCTGAGCGATCCGCCGCGCGCCTGTGAGGCGCACATCGCTGACATTCAAGGATGGTCCGACCCAGGAATCTGCAGATCCTGTACGAACGGTGGATCGACCACGCTCAAATCTTCAGGAAGTGCGTCTAGTGGGCGCAGGCCTGGAGCCCTGGCGGGCACGGCTCTCCGCTCAGGCATGGGC
>JBKKDW010000296.1:0-29445 GCA_046708025.1 Candidatus Limnocylindrales bacterium | reverse complement strand
TACTGGCGTGGCGACGAGAAGCGCGACATGCTCCAGCGTGTCTACGGCACCGTCTGGCCGTCGCAGGAGGAACTGGATCAGTACCTGTGGCGCCGTGAACAGGCCAAGCTGCGCGACCACCGTCGCTTGGGGGTCCAGCTCGACCTGTTCAGCTTCCATGACGTGTCGCCGGGATCCGCGTTCTGGCACCCCAAGGGCCAGATGATCTGGCGGACGCTCGAGGGCGCGATGCGCGAGCTCCAGGCGCGGCGCGGCTACCAGGAGATCAGCACCCCGATCCTTGTCGACAAGAAGCTCTGGCAGCAGTCCGGCCACTGGGATCTCTACGACGCGAACATGTTCCGGCTCACGTCGGAGGACCACGACTTCGCCCTGAAGCCGATGAACTGCCCCGAGAGCACCTTCATCTACCGCTCGAAGATGCGCTCGTACCGCGACCTGCCGCTCCGCCTCAACGAGTACGGCCGCCTCCACCGCAATGAGCGCTCGGGCACGCTGAGCGGCCTCACCCGGGTTCGCCAGTTCATCCAGGACGACGCCCACGTCTACGTCCGGCCGGACCAGCTGGCTGGCGAGATCGAGGCGATGCTCGGCGAGGTCCGCGAGGCCTACTCGTGGTTCGGCCTGGCGCCGCGCTTCGTCTTTGCCACCAAGCCGGACAAGGCCATCGGCGACGCGGCCCTCTGGGAGCGGGCCGAAGCCCTCGTCAAGGCTGCCCTCGACCGGGCCGGCGGCGACTACAAGGTGAAACTCAAGGACGGCACGTTCTATGCGCCCAAGATCGATATCTACATCGACGACGCCCTCGGGCGCGAGTGGCAGATGGCGACGATCCAGGCCGACCTCGTGATGCTCCCGGAACGGTTCGACCTGACGTACATCGACGAGTCCGGCCAGCCCCAGCGCCCGATCGCCATCCATCGCGCCATCTACGGCTCGCTGGAGCGATTCATTGGCATCCTGGTCGAGCATTTCGCCGGGGCGTTCCCGCTCTGGCTGGCACCGGTCCAGGCCGTGGTCATCCCGATCGCCGACCGGCACCTCCCGGCAGCCGAGGCGTTCGCCGGCGTTCTGCGCTCACGCGGCCTGCGCGCGGACGTCGACGGCTCGGACAACCGGATGCAGAACAAGATCCGCCTGGCCCAGGGTCAGAAGGTCCCCTATATGGTGGTCCTCGGAGACCGCGAGATCGAGGCGCGCACGGCCTCGCCCCGCACCCGCGCCGGCGAGCAACAACCGGCCGAGGAGTGGGAGTCGTTCGCGGACCGCCTGGCCGCCGAGTCCAGCGAACGGCGCATCGGCTAGCGGGCGCCAGCCCCCGTGCCGGCAGCCGAGATCGTGGCGGCTCCAGATCATGGCGGCTCCCGGAGGCCTATGCTATCCTCCCGCTTCGGCCGTGGCGGGTCGTTATGGACCCGCGCCGGTCGTTCGGAATCGGCAGTGACGAAGGGGACTGACCATCAGTCGTGACCTGCGCGTGAATCAGATGATCCGGATCCCACAGGTTCGGGTGGTCGATGAAGAAGGTGCCCAGCTGGGTGTCATGCCCACCCCGCGGGCGCTCGAGATGGCGCAGGAGCGAGGATTGGATCTCGTCGAGGTCGCCCCGATGGCCTCGCCGCCAGTCGTCAAGTTCCTCGATTTCGGACAGTACAAGTACGAACTCACGAAGCGTGAGAAGGAAGCCAAGCGCAAGCAGCGCTCGGTGACCTTCAAGGAGGTTCGCCTTTCGCCGAAGATCGGTGTCGGCGACTTTGACACCAAGGTCAACCGAGCCATCGAGTTCCTGGGAGACGGCGATCGGATCAAGGTGACCGTTCGCTTCCGCGGGCGCGAACTGACCCATCCGGAGCTCGGCCGGAACCTCATCGCGAGGTTCGCGGACCGGGTCAAGGACCACGGAGTCGCGGAACGGACGCCCTTGCTCGAGGGCAAGTCGATGCACATCACGATGGCCTCGACTCATAAGCCCAAGGGTCACGATGCTCCGGCCGCCCGGGGTGTCAACGGAGTCGGAGCGGACGGTCGTGATGGGGCGGCCGCGTCGGCAGCCGATGTCGGCGTTGCACCGGTCCTCGAGGCGGTGGACGGACCGGCGGCAACAGCCGCCCAACCGGCGACCTTGAAACCGGCGACGATCGCGAAACCCGTGACAGCCGCGAAGTCAGTCGCCAGGACCGCACCGAAAACGACGAATGACAAGACACCGGCGCCGCAGCCGGTCCGAACTGGAGAGTGAGGCCAGAGTGCCCAAGATCAAGAGCCACAAGGCCGCCCAGAAGCGGATCGGTGTGACCGGCAGCGGCAAGTTCGTTCGGGTCAATGCCTGGAGTGGCCACCACCTCGAGATCAAGTCGTCCCGGCGGACGCGGCGCTATGCCGGCAAGTCGGTGATCGGGCCCGAACACGCCAAGCAGGTCCGCCGCCTGCTGCCGTACCTCTAGGAGCAGGTCCACCTCATGTCACGAGTCAAGCGGGGCGTCACCGCCCACAAGCGCCACAAGCGCCTGCTCCAGGACGCCGAGGGTCGAAAGGGTGCGAAGTCGCGTCTGATCAAGCCGGCCCGCGAAGCCCTGCTCCACGCTCTCCACTATGCGACGCGCGACCGGAAGCAGCGCAAGCGCAAGATGCGCGAGCTGTGGATCGTCCGGATCAACGCCGCGGCGCGCCAGAACGGTCTGACCTACGGCCAGTTCATCGCCGGCCTGAAGACGGCCCAGGTTGGAATCGACCGCAAGATCCTGGCCGATCTCGCTATTCGCGATGCCGCCACTTTTGGCCGGATCGCCGACCTTGCCAGGGGCGCCTGACTGCCGACCGTTCGCCCGCCCTGCTACTCTTCAGCGAGCCCTCGACGTCACGCACGGTCGAGGGTTCGTGATTCGCGGCCCACACTCCGGCTCACGAGGACCACGTGGATCTGGCTGAACTGACGCGCGACCTCGAGACCCTGCGCGCCGACGCGCAGACGGCGATCGAGGCGGCGCCGGATACCGCGACGCTCGACGCGCTGACCCTCGATGTGCTCGGCCGGAAGGGTCGGCTGACCGGCGTGCTGCGCGGGATCGGCGGCCTCCCAGCCGAGGATCGACCGCGAGTGGGGGCCGTGGCCAACGCGGTCCGTGGTGTCATCGACGCGGCCCTGGCCGCTCGCCACGCCGCGCTCGGCGCCAGCGAGCTATCGACCCGCCTCGCCGCCGAGGCACTGGACGTCACCACGCCCGGCCGCCCGATCCGCCGCGGGACGCTCCATCCGAGTATCGAGGCAATGCGCGAGATCGCCGAGATCTTTGAGCAGTTCGGCTTCGTGACCTACGAGAGCCCCGAGATCGAGGACGACCGCACCAACTTCCAGATGCTCAACATCCCGCCCGATCACCCGGCGCGCGACCTGTGGGACACGCTCTACGTGGACGTCGAGGGCCGCCTGCTCCGAACGCACACGTCGCCTGGCCAGATCCGGGTGATGCAGACCGAGCGGCCACCGATCCGGGCGCTCCTCCCGGGACGCTGTTTCCGCTACGAGGCGATCGACGCCAGCCACGCCTCCGAGTTCTTCCAGGTCGAGGGCGTGATGATCGACGAGGGCACGACCCTGGCCGACCTCAAGGGTCTGCTCGACCAATTCGCCAGGGCCATGTTCGGGGCCGACAAGCGCACTCGATTCCGGCCCGGCTACTACCCCTTCACCGAGCCATCGGTCGCGTTCGATGTCGAGTGCCTCGTGTGCGGCGGCGCCGGTTGCGCGGCCTGCGGCCGGAGCGGCTGGATGACCATCCTGGGCGCGGGCATGATCCATCCGGTCGTGCTTCAGTACGGCGGCCTGGATCCCGAGCGGTATCAGGGCTTCGCCTTCGGCATGGGCCCCGAGCGGATCAAGATGCTCAGGCACGGGATCACCGATCTGCGCCTCTTCCTCGAAAACGACCTGCGCTTCCTGGAGCAGTTCCGATGAGGGTGCCGCTCTCGTGGCTGCGTGACTATGTCGACATCCAGCTGACCCCCGAACAACTGGCCGAGCGCCTGACCCTGCTGGGCATGGAGGTCGAGGCCCTCGAGGTATGGGGTGGCGACTGGGACAGCGTCGTGGTCGGCGAGCTGCTCTCGGTCGAGCCCCATCCGCGAGCCGATCGACTGTCGTTGACCCGGGTGCGCGTAGGCCCCGGCGAGCCGCTCGAGATCGTGTGCGGGGCGACCAACATCGCGGCCGGCCAGCGCGTCCCGGTGGCACTGCCCGGCGCGGTCCTGCCCGGCGGCCGCGGGATCGAGCGAACCGCGAAGATGGGCGTCGTCAGCAACGGCATGCTGTGCTCGGGCGACGAGCTGCGTCTGACCGGCGATGCCGACGGCATCCTGATCCTTGCCGCCGATGCCCGGATCGGCGCGCCACTGGCCGAGCTGTACGGCGACACCGTCCTCGACATCGACGTCAAGCCAAATCGGGGGGACGCGCTGTCGATGATCGGGCTGGCCCGCGAGGTCTCCGCGGTTACAGGCGCGCCCGTTCGATTCCCTGAAACGGAGCCGCCCGAGTCGAGCGACCGGATCCAGGATCGCCTGCAGGTCGAGGTCCAGGAGCCCAGCCTGTGCTCGAGGTTCGTCGGGCGCTGGGTCAGCGGTGTGCACGTGGCGCCCTCACCGGAGCGCGTCCAGATGCGCCTCATCGCGGCCGGCCAGCGGCCGGTCAGCAACGTCGTGGACGTCAGCAACTTCGTCATGCTCGAGCTCGGCAAGCCGATCCACACCTTCGATGCGCGCTCCGTGCATGGCGGGCAAATCGTGGTCCGCCTGGCCCGGGCAGGGGAGCGCCTCGAGACCCTCGACCACGTGACCCGCGACCTTGACCTCGACACGCTGCTTATCGCCGACCCGAACGGTCCGCTCGGGATCGCCGGGGTGATGGGCGGGGCAACCTCCGAGATCACCGCCGCGACCACGGACGTGATCGTCGAATCGGCGATCTTCGATCCGATCAGCATTCGCCGGACGGCCTTACGGTACGCCCTCCGATCCGAGGCGAGCCTGCGCTTCGAGAAGGGCCAGGAGCACCGGCTGGCGAGGCTTGGTGCCGATCGGACCGCGCGCCTGATCGCGGAGTGGGCCGGCGGCCGGGTGGCGGCCGGCGCCGTCGATACGAATCCGGACGCGCCGCCCCCGGCGCGGGTCGCCTTCCGCCCCGCGCGGGTCAACCGGCTGCTGGGCGTCGATCTGCCGGCCGCCGAGCAGCGCCACCTGCTCGCTCGAGTCGGTATCACCACCGGGGCCGCACCAGCCGGCACGCGGATCGCCGTGTCGTCCGGCCCGCTGCCACTCGAGGTGGAGGGCGCCGCCGAGGAGACCCTGGTCGCCGCGATCCCGACCTGGCGGAACGACCTGGCAATCGAGGCCGATGTCATCGAGGAAGTCGCGCGGGTCCGCGGCTACGACGTCGTGCCGAGCGTCCTTCCCGATACGCCGTTGCCGCCCTACCGCCACTCGCCGCTGGAGCTGCGCCACACCGTCCGCGAAACCCTTGCCGGAGCCGGTCTGACCGAGGCGGTCACCTTCGCCCTGGTGTCGCCGGCCATGGTCGTACGGTTCGGGCCGGCC
This sequence comes from Candidatus Limnocylindrales bacterium, assembly GCA_046708025.1. Lineage (GTDB taxonomy): Bacteria > Chloroflexota > Limnocylindria > Limnocylindrales > CSP1-4 > SPCO01. The sequence goes on along the minus strand of JBKKDW010000296.1, from coordinate 23,856 downwards.
GACGATCCGCCGATTCCGGGTGAGGGACGCGCCGGCGGGCGTCCGGTGACGGTCACAAACCCGCTGTCCAGCCAGCGCTCGATCATGCGTCAGAGCCTGCTTGGCAGCCTGCTCGAGGTCGTCTCGACCAACCAGCGCCAGGGTCGGGCCGATGTCGGGATCTTCGAGATCGGCAAGGGCTACGCCGCCACGGACGACGGCGACGCCACCCATGAATGGTGGCGCCTTGGCTTCGCCCTGACCGGCGCGGCGGAGAACCCGGCCTGGAACCGCGTCGCGCGGCCGTACGACCTCGACGACGCGAAGGGCGTCATCGAGCTGCTCGCGCGGAGGCTTGGCATGCCGGCGCCCCTCTATATCGCCCTGACCGACGACGTCCGGTTTCACCCGGGACGGGCGGCCCTTGTCACTGCCGGAAACGAACTCGCCGGCCGCGTTGGGTCACTCCATCCGGCACGCTTCGAGTCGCTGGACCTACGGGCGGCCGAGATCGTCGTCGCCGAGGTTGCGATCGCTGGCCTGTCCGGCGGCCGGCCCGGCATCCCGCGCAGTGTCGCACCCTCGCGCCACCCGCTGGTTGAGCGCGACCTTGCGGTGATTGTTGCCGAAGCCGTCCCGGCGGCCCGGGTCGAGACGGCCGTTCGTCGTCATGGCGGGCCGCTGCTCCGGTCGGTGGCCTTGTTCGACATCTATCGCGGCCCGCCGCTGGACGAACCGTTCAAGAGCCTGGCCTTCCGGCTCGCCTTCGGGGCCGACGACCGGACCCTCACCGAGAGCGACGTGGATGGCGCGATCGGCGAGGTGACCCGCGGGCTGGCGGTGGACGTCAACGGCCGGCTGCGAACATGACCGCACCAGAGCGCACCGAACCGCAGCAACCTGACGGTGCTCCTTGCCGTGGCCGGATGGCCGCTGCTACCCTTGGCCCGCTTCGGCGCCGACGCGCCGGTTAGCGCCGACCATGGAGGCAGATTGGTGAACCTCGGGGAGTTCGTCGGCGGGCTTGGAACGGTCGACCTGCTCGTTATCCTGTATTTCATCGCCTTCTTCGTGCTTGGCTTTGCCCAGGGCACGATCCGCCGGCTGGTCGGGATCGGGGCCATCCTGTTCTCGTTCCTGTTCGCCGCCAACCTGGCTGAGCCGCTCGGTCGTTTCCTCGGCGACAACTGGACACAGTTCCCCAGGGAATATGCCTACATGATCGGGTTTGGCACGATCTTCGCGGCGTCGGCCCTGGCCCTGGCCCTCGTCGTCCAGAGCTACTACCGGCCGCAGCCGCTGTTCAAGAAGGCGCGCTTCGCGGACGAGATCCTGGGTGGACTGCTCGGCCTTCTCCAGGCGGCAATCGTGTTCGCCGCCGTGCTGATCATCCTGGACACATTCTTCCGGATCCCCGGGCTTCCGCAGGACCCCCAGGAGTTGCCCTTCGTGCGCGACTTCTGGACTGCGCTCAACGATACCCAGTTCGCCCTGCTGTTCCGTACCGCCCTGATCCCGTGGAGCTTCGTGCTCATCGGACTGTTCATCCCCGACAGCATCAAAGCCGCCTACCCGCTTCGCTGAGGTCAGCCAGCTGGCCGTCATCGATCGGGAGATCCTGGCCCAACCCACCCTGACGGCCGCCCGCGCCCTCGTCGGCGCGCGCCTGGTCCGCGACGACGGCGTGGGACGGCGAACGGGTCGAATCGTCGAGCTGGAGGCGTACATCGGCCGGACCGATCTCGCTTCCCATGCCCGGTTTGGCGAGACGCCCCGCAATCGGGTCATGTTCGGGCCGCCCGGCCACGCCTACGTGTACCTTGTCTATGGGATGCACGCCTGTCTGAACGTGGTCACCGAACCCGCCGGGTCGCCGGCCGCGCTGCTCGTCCGCGCGGTCGAATCGCTCGAAGGGCTCGAGCAGATGCGCCGCGATCGGATCGCCAGGGCCGCTGCCAACCGGCGCGCGACATCGCCCGAGCGCGCCGCCGCCGATGCCGTGCGGATCACCCGTATCCCCGCCGCGCGGCTGGCCAGCGGCCCCGGCCTCGTCGCGGCGGCGTTTGGGCTCGACACTGGCTGGACCGGCACCGACCTGTGCGACCCGGCCTCCTCGATGCGCCTGGAGACCGCCCCGACCGGCGAGCCGCCGCCCCGGATCCAGGCCACGCGGCGGATTGGGATCGAGTACGCCGGTGAGCCGTGGACGACGCAGTTGTGGCGGCTCAGCCTGGTCGGGCATGCCTCGGTGTCTGGGCCGACCGAGGCTCGCTAGCGCGTCGCATGGATCAGCGTTCGATCGTCCTGCTCGAGTTCCCGAACGTCCGGGCGCGGCTGGCCGACGCCACCTCGTTCATGCCTTCTCGTCGGCTGGCCGAGGCCCTCGAGCCGTCGACCGATCCGGTGATCGTCGCGCGAACGCTCGATGAGACCGATCAGGCGCGCGTCCTGCTCGAGGAGCGGCCCGGGGTCGGCATCGGTGGCGCCCACGACATCGGGCCGGCGATCGAACGGGCGGCGCTGGGCGGCCGCCTGGAACCGGCCCAGTTCCTCGAGATCGCGGAGACGCTGAACGCGACCAGCCGGCTGTCGGCCATGCTCGCCGACGATCGCCGGCCGCTGTTGCGCGGGCTCGGCGGCGAGCTCCACGCGCTGCCCGCCTTGCGCTCGACGCTCAGCCGCAGCTTCGATCCGGTTGGGGAGCTGCTGGACACGGCTTCGCCGCGCCTGGGTGGTCTGCGTGTCGCGGTCCGGATCGCCTACGAGCGGCTGCGTCGCAGACTCGAAGCCCTGGTCGGCACGGAGCTCGGCAGCGCCCTGCAGGATCCGATCATCACCTTGCGCAACGGGCGCTACGTGGTCCCGATCAAGGCCGAGGCGCGCGCCCGGGTCAAGGGCATCGTCCACGACGCATCGGGCAGCGGCCAGACCCTGTTCATCGAGCCGCTCGTCGCGGTCGAGCTCGGCAACGCCTGGCGCGAGGCGCAAGTTGCCGAGGCGGAGGAGATCGCCCGAATCCTCGACGAGCTCTCGGCGTTCGTGGCTGCCAACGGGGAGGAGCTGGGTGAAACCCTCGGTGCCCTGGCCCGCTTCGACTTGTGGGCGGCCAAGGCGGGGCTGGCTGCGGAAATGGACGGGATCCGCGCTGAGACCACGGCGCGATACGAGGTCGGCCTGCTGTCGGCCCGCCATCCGGGGCTGACCGGACGGGTCGTTCCGATCGACATTCGCCTCGGCGACGGCTACACGGCGCTGGTCGTGACCGGCCCGAACACCGGGGGCAAGACGGTCACCCTGCGAACACTGGGCCTGCTCAGCCTGATGCACCAGGCGGGGCTGCACGTGCCCGCGGCGCCCGGCAGCCGGCTGCCCATCTGGCGCGACGTCTTCGCCGACATCGGCGACGAGCAGTCGATCGCCCAGTCGCTCTCCACCTTCTCGGGTCATCTGCGCTCGATCATCCGGATCGTCGAGTCGGCCGGGCCCGGAACGCTGGTCCTGCTCGATGAGCTCGGGGCCGGGACCGACCCGACCGAGGGCTCGGCGCTGGCCCAGTCCCTGCTCGATCACTTCATCCGGGCTGGCGCGCTGGTCGGCGCGACGACCCACTACGCCGAGCTCAAGGCGTACGCCCACACCACGACTGGCGTGCGCAACGCCGCGGTCGAATTCGACCTGGAGACGCTGTCGCCGACCTATCGGCTGACGATCGGACTGCCCGGCGGCAGCCAGGCCTTCGCGATCGCCGAGCGGCTCGGGCTGGCCCAATCGATCGTGGCCGATGCCCGCTCGCGCCTGTCCGAGTCCCAGCGGACGTTCGAGGCGACCCTCGCCGCGATCCGCACGACCGAGGGCCAGACCACCGATGCGCTCGACCGGGCCCGGGCCGCCGAGCTTCGAGCGGCAGAGCAGCTCCGGATCGCCGAGGAAGAACGGCGTCGCGCGCGCCGCGATCGGGAGGAGGCCGTCCAGGCCGCCCGTGCCCAGGCCGAACGGATCGTGGAGGATCTGCGGGCGGAGGTCAGCACGACCCGGCAGGCCCTCGAACGCGAGACCCTGACAGCGGCGTCACTCGATGAGGCGGTCAGCCGGGCGGAGGCCGATCTCGAGCGCCTGCCGGCCGCCGAACCCCTTCCCGCGCCGGACGTGGTCGCGCCGCGTAGCTGGCGGCTGGGCGAACGGGCGCGTAGCCGATCCGGCAGCTGGGAAGGGCGGATTGCGGCGCTCGAGCGCGGCGGGAAGCGGGCGACGCTGGAGGCCGGCAGTATGCGGGTCACGGTCGATGTGGACGATCTCGTGCTGGCCGCCGACGAGGCCTCCGGAACGGGCAGCAACGCGCCAGATGCCCCCCTGTCGAACGCGACGGCACTCCGGCTCGACCGCGCCAATTCCGTCGCCTCGTCGCTGGACCTGCGCGGGGCCCGCGTTGACGAGGCGCTCGAGGCGTTGGCGCGCTACCTGGACGATGCGGGCCTGGCCGGCCTGAGCAAGGTGATGATCATCCACGGCCTGGGGACGGGCGCCCTGCGCGATGCGGTGCGGGCGGAAGCCTCGGACCACCCACTGGTCCGCTCACTGCGGGCCGGTCAGCGTGGCGAAGGTGGCGACGGGGCGACCATCGTCGAGCTCTAGACGGCCGTCGGGCGGGCCACCGGGGATCATGGCTTTGGTGGTTTGGGAGGCTTGGACCCATTGCCCGGCGGACCCGGATCGCCTCCCCCGCCTCCGCCGCCTTCGCCCCCGCCGGGGTCTGGCGGTGGCGGCGTGACGCATTCGATGACCGGTGGCAGGATGGGGTCGGGCGGGGCGAACGGGTTGTCTGGATCCGGTGGCGGGGCGAACGGGTCGTTCGGGTCCGGTGGCGGGAACGGATCCGGATCGGGCGGAAGGATCGGCTCACAGATGACCTCCACGATCGGGCACAGCGCCGTCGGGGCGAACGGCGCCCCCCAGCTCCGCCCGAACGGGGCAAACGAGCTGTTGTAGAAGAACGAGGTCCGGGTGTCCTCCGGCCCGCCCCGCACGCCGGCGCCCCGCGCCGCTCGGGCGCCCCATCCCGCATTGGCCTTCTGCCAGTTCTCGTGGCTGGCCTCGACCTCGGCAAGATCGAAGAAACCGCGGGTGGCCTCGGGTCCGGCGCAGCCTTCCTGCCAGCGCAGACCGGATGCCTGGTCGATCCGAAGGGCGATCCGGCTTGTCTCCTCCTGGGTCGGCACGGTGCCCGGCAGAAAGTACTCCTCGACGGTCTTCCTGGTGAACGGCCCGGGTTTGAGGCCGGTGAAGGCGTCGACCTCGGCGATCTCGAGGTCGCTCGGAGGGACGAACTCGGCGATCGGCAGACCCTCGCTGATCTCGGTCAGGATCGCCGACCAGAGCGGCGCCGCCGTATCGAGCGACAGCTTTCCGTCGTTTGGGCTGTTGTCACTGTTGCCCATCCAGACACCGACCGCCAGGGCTGGCGAGCCCTCGTCCGTCGGCGGCGCGAGATAGCCGTACGCCGCGACATCGCGGTTGTCGCTCGTGGTGCCGGTCTTGTAGGCGGCTGGACGGCGTGTCGTGCCGTCGAAGATCGCCCACTTGCCCCAATACGGATTCACCTTCCTGTCCGTATTCCCGGCCAGGATATCCGTGACGATGTAGGCCGCCCCGGCGCTGATCACCCGGCTGCCCTTCTGGGCGAGCTCGGTCAGCGGCCAGACCTTGTTCCCGCTGGTGTCGACGATCGACTCGATCAACCTGCGCGGAGCTCGAACGCCGCCGTCCGCGATCGTGGCGTACGCCCCGAGCAGGTCGATCGGATGGAGCTCCAGGGTGCCGATGCCCATCGAAACGACCGGCACGGCGGTCTCCGGGTACGTCAGCCCGAAGTCCTTTGTCCGGGCGAAGACGCGGTCAAGTCCGCTCAGGATCGTGGACTTGATCGCCGGAATGTTGAGCGAGAACTGGAGCGCCGAGCGGACGCGGACGGGTCCCCGCTCGAGCTTGTCGGCCTGGGTCGGGGTGTAGTCCTTGCCGAAGTCGGTCACCACGTCCATCAGCATCGTGGAGGCCGTGATGGCCTTGTCGTCGATCCCGATCGCGTAGTCGATCGGCTTGATCGCCGACCCGGGCTGGCGCCAACCGTCAGCCAGCACATCGAACTGGGGCTGGAAGGTCTTGTTGCCCTTTGAGGTGTAGCTCGCACTGCCGACGTAGGCGAGGATCTCGCCGGTTCGGTAGTCCATTACGGCCGCGGCCGCATTGTTGAGGTCACGGCCGCTCAGGCCCAGGATCCAGCCCTGAGCCGCCTTGGGGATCTTGCGCGCGGTGAGGACGGCCCGGGGATCCTTGGCATTGGGCGCACGGGCCGCCACGTAGACCCACTTTTCGGCGACCTTCTGGATCTCCCAGTCGAGCGTCGTCGTGATCCGGTAGCCGCCCGAATCGACGAGGGCGCAGTCATCGGGCGACTCGGGGAAGAAGATCGCGCCGATCTGTCTACGGACCTGCCTGACGAAGTGAGGAGCCCGCCAGTTGGCCGAGACCTGCCGCTGGAGCTCGACGGGCTCATCCTTGGCCGCCTCGTACTCGGTCGTGTCGTGCTGGTCACCGGTCAGGGTGCTGCGCGTCTTCATCAGGTCCAGGACGTAGTTGCGGCGCTCGACGATCTCGGTGTCGGGTGGCACGACGAGCTTGAACTTGGTGCATTCGGTGCCTTCGGGGACGTCCTCAAGACAGACCGATTCGGCGTTCCTGACCAGGTCAAAACGAGTGGGGGACTGGGGGATGGCGGCCAGGATCGCCGCCTGGGCAAGCGACAGCTCGTCGAGCTCCTTGCCAAAATAGCTCCGGGCCGCCGCCTTCACTCCGTAGCTCTGATTGCCGTAGAAATTCTGGTTCAGGTAGGCCGTGATGATCTGTTCCTTGCCCTTCTGGCCGGGGAACGCCTCGGTCAGCCGGATTGACTGGATGATCTCGCGGATCTTGCGCTCGTATGTGGAGCCCTCGAACGCATCGCGCGGGAGAAGCCTGGCCCGGACGAGCTGCTGGGTGATGGTCGACGCACCACGTGGCCGGCCGCTGACCGTGTCGACGCCGGCCGAGACGATCGCGAACGGATCGAATCCGGCGTTGCTCCAGAAGTCCTTGTCCTCGATCGCGGTCGTCGAATCGAGCACTTCGCCGGGAATGTCCTTGAACTCGACGAGCTCGCGCTTGAGGTCGCCGAGACGCGCCAGCTCGATCTTGCCGGTTCGGTCGTAGACGATCGTCTGCTGCTCGAACTGGATGCTGTTGAGCGCCGCCACGGGTGCCGGCAGGCCGGCCGAGTAGTGGTTGTAGGCACCGACAACCGCAACCAGACCGACCATCGCGACGATGAACGATCCGACGAGGAGGGCGGCGATGATGGCGCCGAAGACCGTGGCGACGGTCGTTCCGCGCCGTCCGCCCGGGCGCCGTCCGAGCGCCCGTCGGTGGCGCTGGCGCCGCGCGAGGCTGGTCTGCATCTGGGGCCGCACGATAGCATAGGGGGCGTGATTGATCGGTCAGCCGCCTCCCGCAGGGTCGAGACGACTCGCGCCGGATCCCTGTGACGAGCCAGATCCCGGCCGGCGAACGAGCGGACGGCCTCGCGGCACTCCTGGCCGAGCTCGAATGGCGGGGCATCCTCCACGAGACGACCCCGGGCCTCGCCGGGCGGCTGGCGACGGGCCGGCCGATCGCGGGCTACATCGGCTTCGATCCGTCGTTCGCGTCGCTTCATGTCGGGCACCTGGTCCCGATCTTCGGGCTGCTGCGCCTGCAACGTTTCGGCGGGCGACCCGTTGCCGTGGTCGGCGGCGGTACGGGCATGATCGGCGACCCGTCGGGTCGGTCATCCGAACGCAATCTGCTCGATCGCGAGACGCTCAGCCGAAACGCGGCGGTGATCCGGGGCCAACTCGAGCGGTTCCTGGACTTCACCCCGGAGTCCGGAGCGGTCATGGTCGACAACCTCGATTGGCTTGGTGAACTCTCCCTGATCGAGTTCCTTCGAGACATCGGCAAGCACTTCACCGTGCCGTACATGCTGGCGAAGGACTCCGTGCAGGTCCGCCTGGACCGAGGTCTGTCGTTCACCGAGTTCAGCTACATGCTCCTGCAGGCGTACGACTTCGAGCACCTGTATCGAACGATGAACGTTGAGCTGCAGATGGGCGGGGCCGATCAGTGGGGCAACATCACTGCGGGGTTGGAGCTGATCCGGCGTGTCGCCGGCGGCGACGAAGCCTCCGAATCGGCCCACGGGCTGGCGTACAAGCTGCTGCTCTCTCCGTCCGGTGCAAAGTTCGGCAAGAGCGACGGCGGTGAGTCGGTCTGGTTGGATGCCAAGCGAACGACGCCGTACGCCTTCTACCAGTACTGGCTGAACACCGACGACCGCGACGTTGGCACCTACCTGCGCTGGTTCACGGAGTTCCCGAGCGAAGAGATCGCGGCGCTCGAAGCCGATTCGGCGCGGTCACCCGAGGGGCGCCTGGCGCAGCGTGCACTGGCGCGCGACATCGCGGCACGCACCCACGGAGAGGCTGCGGCCGCCCAGGCAATCGCCGATTCCGAGGCGAAGTTCTCGTCGGGTGCGATCACCGACCCCGCGGTCCTGCGATCGTTGTACGAATCCGGCGGTGGGTTCACGTTCGAGCCCGACGGGCTGGCGGCAGGCACTGCCGTCCTGCTGGCCGACGCCGGGTTGTTTCCATCTCGTGGCGAGGCGCGCCGAACGGTCGCCGGCGGCGGCGTGACGATCAACGGGACGCGCGTCACCGATCCCGCCTTCGTCCCGGAGCTGGTCGCCGGGGAGTGGCTCGACGTCCGTATTGGCAAGCGCCGGCGGGAGATCGGGCGAACGGCGGGCTGAGGCGGCGCCGGGGCACGGTCACCTCGTCACGGGTCGGCTCGATTACCTGCCTGTCCGTGACGAGCGCGCAACGACTGCACGACGGCGGCCGGCGGCAAGCCACGCTCGGCGAGCAACACGAGCGTGTGATAGAGCAGATCGGCGGCCTCTCCGGCGAGTGCGTCGCGGGTCGCGACGCGATCCGCGCCCTCGCTCGCGGCCCGCGTATCGTCCTTGGCCGCGATCAGTACCTCGGTCGCCTCTTCAGTGACCTTGCGCGCGACGGCGTCCACGCCGCCCGCCAGCAGCCGCGCCGTGTACGAGCCCTCCGGTCGCTCCGAGGCGCGCGTGGCGATCGTCGCCCACAACGTCTCGAGCCAGGCGAAACCCTGGGTCCCACGTTCTGAAGGCGCGCCCTCGATGTCGAAACAACTCCGGGTGCGGCGGTGGCAGGTGGGGCCCGCCGATTCGGCCGTCAGCAGCAATGCATCGCCGTCGCAGTCGGTCGCCAGGTCGACCAACCGCAGGACGTTGCCGCTCGTTTCGCCCTTTCGCCAGAGGGCGTCGCGCGAGCGCGAATGGAAGTGGACCTCGCCGGTTGCGAGGGTCCTGTCCAGCGCTTCCGCATCCATGAACGCGAGCATGAGCACCCGGCCGTCCACCGCGTCCTGCACGATGGCCGGCACCAGGCCGTCCGCGTCGAAGCGAGGGTCCGGCTGCAGTAACCGGGTCGGACCGGCCGGCGAGCGGGTCACACCTGCCCGTGGGTAGGGGGTCACGGAGCCCGAGCGCCTGGCCGTCATGCGCCGGCCTGCGGGACGAGTCGAACGGGCAGTCCGGCCGCCGCCATTGCAGCCTTGACCTCCGCGATCGAGTATGTCCGGCGATGAAAGATCGAGGCCGCCAGGACCGCGTCCGCGCCGCCGTCCTGAACGGCCGTGACAAAGTCAGCGGGACCGGCCGCCCCGCCGGAGGCAATCACGGGCACCTCGACGGTAGAAGTGATCGCGCGGAGCAGCACGGTGTCGAAGCCCGATCCCGTCCCATCTCGATCAATCGAGGTCACCAGCAGCTCGCCGGCCCCGAGCTCCACCGCCCGTCGCGCCCAGGCGACAGCATCCAGCCCGGTCGCCTGCCGGCCGCCTTGCACGACCACCTCCCAGGCCCCCGGCGCGTGCTGACGCGCGTCGATGGCGACCACGACCGCCTGCCGGCCAAAGCGTGCCGCGCAGTCGCTGATCAGGCTGGGCCGGGCGACCGCTGCCGTGTTGAGCGAGACCTTGTCGGCCCCCGCCCGAAGCACATCGCGCATCTCGGTCACCGTTCGCACGCCGCCGCCCACGGTCAGCGGAATGAATGCGCGCCGGGCAGTCCGCTCCACGATGTCGAGGAGCGTCCCGCGGCGCTCGGGCGCGGCCGTGATGTCGAGGAAGACCAGCTCGTCGGCGCCCTCCCGCGCGTAGCGTTCGGCGAGTTCGGGCGGATCGCCTTCGTCGACGAGGTCGACAAAACGGGTGCCCTTGACGACCCGGCCGTCGGCTACGTCAAGGCAGGGGATCACGCGCCGGCGGAGCATCAGGCGGCCCGCACCAGACGGACGAAGTTGGCCAGCAACCGAAGGCCGTCCGAGCCGCTGCGTTCAGGGTGGAACTGGACGCCGAGGAGGGCGCCGCGACCCACCGCCGACACGAACGGTCGCCCGTGAGTCGTCCGCGCAAGCACGATGTCGGCGTCGTCGGCGCCGGCGTACGAGTGGACGAAGTAGAAGTCGGCGCCATCCTCGATGCCCTCGAACAGCGGGTGCGCGCCGATCTGCTCGACCTGGTTCCAGCCGATATGGGGCAGCGTTGGGGCGTCCCGCAGGCGAACGGTCCGGCCCGGCAGGGTGCCGAGCGTCGTCGCGCCGTCCTCGTCACTACCCTCGAAGAGCAGCTGCAGGCCGAGGCAGATGCCCAGGAACGGGCGGTCGGCGGCGAGCCAGGTGGCAATCGGCTCGGTCAGCCCGCGACGGTCGAGTCGGATCATCGCCGGCGCAGCCGCACCGACGCCGGGCACGATCACGGCGTCCGCGCCCCGAAAGGCGCTCGCGTCGTCGGCCAGGCGCACCTCGGCGCCGACGGTCGCGAGGGCCTGTTCGATGCTGACGAGATTGCCGGCGCCGTAGTCGACCACGGCAATGACGGGCCGCGCGCTCACCCGAGGGCGCCCTTGGTCGAGGCGACCCCGGTCCGCCGCGGATCCGGCTCGCAGGCGACCCGCAGGGCGCGGCCCAGCGCCTTGAACGTCACCTCGGCCAGGTGATGGTCGTTCCGGCCGCTGCCAGTGACGTGGAGCGTGGCGCCGGCCGTCCGCGCGAAGGCCTCCAGGGCATGCTCGACGAGCTGGAGCGGCAGGCCACCGACCCGTTCGCCCCGGAACGGCAGATCGATGACGGCGTACGGCCGCCCGCCGATGTCGAGGACCACGTGCGCCACGGACTCGTCCATCGGTACCGAGGTCTGCCCGAATCGGGCGATTCCGGCCCGGTCGCCAAGGGCCTCGGCAAAGGCGGCTCCCAGGACCAGGGCGACGTCCTCGACCGTGTGATGCTCATCCACCTGGAGGTCGCCGTCGGTTTGGATCGCCAGATCGAACAGGCCGTGGTGGGCGAGCGCGCCAAGGAGATGGTCATAGAAACCGATGCCGGTGTCGATCGAGGTTGAACCGCTGCCATCGAGGCCGAGGGTGACCGTGATCGACGTCTCGCGGGTCGACCGAGCGACGCTGACCCGGCGCCCCTCGCGCGGCCCGACGGTCAGGTCGCCGAGCGGGGTCGTCATGGACGGGTCTCCTCGATCAGCGCCCTGGCGGCGGCGACCAATCGGTCGTTCTCGTGCCGATCGCGAACGGTCAGCCGGAGGTGACCGGCCAGCGGATGTCCCGCCCCGAACGTTCGCGGCACGAGGCCCCGGCCGAGCAGTGCCTCGGCGACCGCGGCGGCGCGCCCAGGTGTCCCGAAGTCCACCAGGATGAAGTTGGTCCGTGATAGGCCGGCTCGCCAGCCGGCGGCTCCGAGCAGCGCGCCGAGGCGATCTCGTTCAAGCTCGACCCGCGCGAGGTTTGTCTCGAGAATCGTGTCGTCGAGCAGCGCCTCCGTCGCGACCGTGACCGACACCACCGAGACCGATCCGGGCGGTCGGTACGGATTGAGCCGGGCGATGACCTCGGGGCGGGCGATCGCGAAACCGACCCGCAGGCCGGCCAGGGCGTAGGCCTTGCTGATGGTCCGCACGACGATCAGGTTCGGGTAGGCCTCGCGTAGGCCGAGCAGCGAGGACCCGACGAACTCGACGTACGCCTCATCGAGGACGACGACCGGGGCCGCTCGATCGTCGGCGTTGGCGTCGCTGGCGAGCACCGCGAGCAGCGCTTCGATCAGGCCGTCGGGCTCCGGCAGCGCGGTCGGGTTGTTCGGGCTGCACAGCCAGACGATCGCTGCGTCGCGGGCGGCTGTCCTTGTCGCGCCGGCATCGAGCGCCCAGCCGTCCATGGCATCCAGGCGCCGGACGGGAACCACCGACGCACCGCGCTGCTCCGTGCAGACGCGGTACATGGCATATGTAGGAACAGGCAGGACGGCCCGACTGCCGGGCGCGAGGAAGGCCTTGGCGATCAGATCCAGGATCTCGTCCGCGCCTGCGCCCACAAGGATCTCGCTGGTCGCGACCCCGTAGCGGGTGGCCGCCGCAGCCACCAGGCGCCGGTAGTCGGACGGCGGATACTCTGAGAGGGGCGCGTCGAACTCGCCGGCCGCCAGCAGCCGTTGGGCCAGCGCCGGTGGGGTGGGGGAGGTATTCAGGTCGAAGCGCACGATCTGCCGGACGTCGACGCCGTAGCGCGCCGCGACCTCTTCGTTGGTGGCCTCCCAGCTGTACGAAGCAGGCGCGGTTGGCGAGCTGAAGGTGACCGCCGTGGGGCTCATCGGCCGCGCTCGCGGAAGCGTATCTCGACCGCGTCGCGATGGGCCAGGAGGCCTTCCGTCTCGGCCAGCGTCCCGATCGTCTCGCGGATCCCGGCCAGGCCCTCGCGCGTGATCCGCTGGACCTGGCTGAACTTGCCGTACGCCTCGACCGCCAGGGCGCCTGAGGCCCGGGCCAGGCCCCCGGTCGGGAGAACGTGATTGGCGCCGGTGGCGTAGTCACCGGCCGATTCGGGCGCCCACGGTCCCACGAAGATCGAGCCGGCATTGTGGAGGCGGACGACCGTCGGCTCGAGCGGCTCGACATCGACGGACAGATGCTCGGGGCCGTAGTCGTTGACGAAGGCGATGGCCGCATCGAGCGTCGGGGCCAGCACGATCAGGCCATTGTCGCGCAGGGCGGCGGTCAGAACCTCGCGCCGGGCCGCGAGGCCCAGGGCGGCATTGACGGCAGCCTCGACCTCGGCGGCGAACCCCGCGTTGGTGGTGACCAGGATGGCCGGCGAGTCGGGGCCGTGCTCGGCCTGGGTGATGAGGTCGGCGGCGACCCGCGCCGGATCCGCCGGCGGCGCGGCGAGGACCATCCCCTCCGAAGGGCCAGCCGGGAGATCGATGCCGACCTCACCGGCGACCTCGAGCTTGGCGGCGGTAACCCAGGCGTTGCCCGGCCCCACGATCCGGTCGACCGGCTCGACGCCGGCGTCGGGCAGGCCGTAGGCAAGCGCGCCGATCGCCTGGGCGCCGCCGGCCACGATGAAGGCGTCCACCTCGAGCAGCCCGGCCGCCCCGAGGATGACAGGGTGGGTCGAGCCGACGCGATCGGCCGGCGAGGCGATGACAATTGAACCGACGCCCGCGACCTGGGCCGGGACCACGGTCATGACCAGGGACGAGGGGTAGGGCGCCGAGCCGCCCGGCACGTAGGCACCGACCCGAGCGATTGGAGTCCACCGCCGCTCGATCTCGATGCCGGGCGCGATCGTCGTCGTGGTCGAGGTCGGTCGCTGGGTCTCCGCGAAGCGGCGAACGTTGGCAATCGCCTGGTCCAGCGCGCGCCGGATCCCGGTTTCCAGCTTGTCGCGAGCGTCGCGCAGGTCGTCCGGGTCGAGGACGAGCCGGCCGTCCGGCCGGCCACCACCGACCGCCCGGTTGGCGGCGCGGACAGCTTTATCGGCGCCGGCGCGGACGGCGCGAAGGGTCGTCCTGGCTGCCTCGCGAATAGCAGGATCGGGAACGGCTCCGCGGCGGATCAGGGCGTCACGCTCGCGGCGGGCGGCGCTGCTGCCAGTAGTGCCGGGGGTGCCGGGGGCGATGAGGGCGAGGTCCAGCCGGCGCAAGCACAGTGGGCCAGTGGCGGCGACGGTGACCGGCACCGGGGTGGTGGCATTCACGGCACGATCTTCTCGATCGGCAGGACCAGGATCCCGGACGCGCCGGCGGCCTTCAGGCGGGGCAGCAGGCCCCACACCTCGTCCGCGCCCACAACCGAATGGATGGCGATCATGCCGGCATGGGCGAGCGGGATCACCGTCGGCGATTCGAGCGCGGGCAGGAGCTCCTCGATGTCCGCCAACGTGGCCGCCGGCGCGTTCATCATCAGGTACTTGCGGCCGCGCGCGGCGATCACCGCACTCAGCATCGTATCGATGGCGGCGAGCTCACCGGCGCGCTCGCGGCAGGCCGTTGGGTTGGCGACCAGGACCGCCTCCGAGGTCAGCACGTCGCCGACCTGGCGGAGCCCGTTCATGACCAGGGTCGAACCGGTTGAGACCAGGTCGACGATGGCCTCGGCAAGCCCGAGGCGCGGGGCGACCTCGACCGCACCGGAGATCGGGATGATCTCCACCCGGATCCCCTGTTCGTGGAAGTAGCGACGGGCGGTGTTGGGGTGCGCCGTCGCGACCCGCAGACCGCCAAGGTCGGCGATCGTCTGATAGGGCGCATCGTTCGGGACGGCGGCGGCCAGCCGGCAACGCCCGTAGCCGAGGGACCGGACCCGCGGGAGCTCCGCGCCGGTCTCGCTGATCAGGTCGTCGCCGGTGACCCCCAGGTCAGCGACGCCATCGCCCACGAACTCGATGATGTCATTGGTCCTGACGAACAGGATGTCCAGGTCGTAGTTCTGGACCATGGCGACGAGACTTCGGTCGTGCTCGTCGAAGATCAGACCAGCGTCATGCAGGAGTCGCAGGGTGGGTTCAACCAGGCGCCCCTTGTTGGGAACTGCGAGGCGCAGGCGGGATCTCATCGGCAGTTCATCGGTCGCTCGCCACGGGATAGGGATTCGTGCCGGCGCGCGAGGCCGCATCGAGCTTCTTCAGCATGGCGCGGTAGCCGCCTTCGCCGTGGTTCAGCCACGAAGCGATGCGCGTGATGGTGGCGGTGCTGGCCCCGCTCCGACGTGAAATCTCGGCATAGTGCAGGCCGCTGTCGAGCAGGCGCACGACCGCCCAGCGCTGGGCCATGTCGCGCAGCTCGGTCAGCGTGCACAGGTCCCGAAAGAAGCGTTCGGTCTCGTCAATCTCGTCGAGCCCCCGGATCGCGCCGAGTAGTGCCTCGATTTCGGGGGTTCGCCAGTCGTCGGCCATCGTTCGCCGTTGTCCTCTCGCTCACCGTTGTAGCGTAGTAGTGTGCTAATACGGTAGCATGGTGACATGAGCGATGCAAGAGGCTTCGAGATCATGCCGGCGATCGACCTTCGCGGCGGCCGCGTCGTCCGCCTGCGCCAGGGCGACTTCGCCCGAGAGACGACCTACAGCGACGATCCCGTCGAGGTCGCCCGGCGGTTCGTCGATGCAGGGGCCCGCTCGTTGCATGTCGTCGATCTCGACGGCGCTCGGACTGGAACTCCGGCGCACAGTCCCGTGATCGCCGCGATCGTCGACACGGTGGGGGACCGATGCCGTGTTGAGGCGGCTGGTGGGCTTCGGAGTGAGGCAGCCGTCGCGGCGGCTATTGAGTCCGGGGCGGCACGGGCGGTGCTAGGCACCGCAGCACTGGACGATCCCGCATTGGCCGGCCGCCTTGTGGCGACCCACGGTGCGGATCGGATCGCCGCGGCGATCGATGTACGCGATGGTCGCGCCGTCGGGCGCGGCTGGTCGACCGACGCTACCGGCATCGACGCCGCCGAAGCCATCGCCCACCTGGCCGACGTCGGGGTGACGACGTTCGAGGTGACAGCCATCGAGCGCGACGGCCTCCTCGAGGGGCCGAATCTCGGACTCTACGAGCGTCTCGTGCAGCTCGGCCTAGGCTCCATCATTGCCTCGGGCGGGATCACGGCGGTCCACGACCTGCGGTGTCTCCGCGACGTCGGATGCACCGGTGCGATCCTCGGTCGGGCGCTCTACGAGGGGCGGATCGACATCGGTGACGCGATCGCCTTCGCCGGGGAAGCGAACTGACCAGACCGGCGCAGTATTGTCAACTCCTGAGGCGCAAGGTCCGTACAGCTGAGCGTGGCAGGCCGCTGAAAGACCGAAACTGTCGAAACTCGAGCATAGCCCGCTTCGATGTCGAAGAAGCGCGTCTCTGAGGCGCGGACGGGCTGGGAGGGCCACCGCGAGGCCCCGCCCTTCCTAGTGCCCGCCGTGGCCGCCGGCCGCCTCGAGCTCCTTGCGGTGGCTCTCAATCACCTTCTCGGCGATATGCCCAGGCACATCGTCGTAATGATCCAGGCTCATCGTGAACGATCCGCGGCCCTGGGCGAGGGAACGGAGCTCCGTCGCATAGCTGGACATCTCGGCCATCGGCACATGCGCGCTGATGATCTGCGTCTCCCCGTCAGAATCCATCCCGAGGACCCGCCCGCGCCGGCCGTTGAGGTCGCGGTTGACCTCGCCCATGTACGCGTCGGGGATCCGGATCTGGACCGCCATGATCGGCTCGAGCAATGCCGGCTTGGCGTGCTGGACACCGTCCTTCAGGGCCATCGACGCAGCGATCTTGAACGCCATCTCGTTCGAGTCGACCGGATGGAAGGAGCCGTCATACAGGGTGGCCTTGAAGTCGGACAGGGGATAGCCCGCGAGCACGCCGCCTTCGGCGGCCTCGCGGATGCCCTTCTCGACCCCGGCGAAGAAGCCCTTGGGCACCGCACCGCCCACGACCCGCTCGGCGAACTCGACGCCGCCCTCCGGGTTCGGCTCCAGCTCCAGCCAGACATCACCGAACATGCCGTGCCCGCCGGTCTGCTTCTTGTAGCGGCCGTGCACCTGGGTCTTGCCGCGAATCGTCTCCCTGTACGGCACGCGCGGGGTGTGGGTCACGATGGCGGCCCCGAACTTGCGCTTGAGCCGCTCGATGATCACGGCCGTATGGGCCTCGCCCATCGTGCGCAGGACCTGCTCACCAGTGGAGCTGCGCTCGAGCCGGACGGTCGGCTCCTCGTCCAGCATCCTGGCCAGGGCCGGGCCCATCTTGTCGAGGTCGCCCTTGCTCTGCGGCTCGATGGCGAGGACCAGTGACGGCGCCGGGAACTCGAGCGGCGGGAGAGTCAGTGGCTGTTCCCGAACGCTCAGGGCGTCGCCGGTCTCGGTCACGGTCAGCTTCGCGACGGCGCCGATCTCGCCGGCCTTCAGCTCGCCGATCGGCTCCTGCTCCTTGCCATGGAGCAGCAGCAGCTGCCCGATCCGCTCATCCTCGGTGCGGGTCGAGTTCCAGACGTGGGCCTGTGAGCGGAGCGTCCCGGACAGGACCCGCAGGTAGGTCAGCCGACCCACAAACGGATCGGCCGTGGTCTTGAATACGCGGGCCAGCAGCGGTCCGGATTCGTCGGCCGGGACCTCGACCATCGCGCCGGCCTTGTCGGTGGCCTTGACCGGCGCCTCATCGGCGGGCGATGGGAGATAGCGGACGATCGCGTCGAGCAGCCCGCGCAGCCCGATGCCCCGGGCCGCGCTGCCCACGAGCACCGGCGCCAGGATCGACTCCTTCACGCCCTTGCGCAGGCACGCCTCGAGCTCCGGATCGGAGATCTCCTCACCCTCGAGGTACTTGGTCAGGACGTCGTCATCGGCCTCGGCCGCGGCCTCGAGCAGCTGGTCGCGTCGCCGGGCGACCTCCTCCGCGAGCTCACCCGGGATCGGGATCTCGATCTCCGTGGCGCCGTCGAGGCGCCAGGCCTTGCGGTGGACCAGGTCGACGTAGCCCTCGAACGAGTCGGCCTTGCCGATCGCCAGGTGGAGCGGCGCGATCTTGTTGCCGAAGCTGGCCCGCAGGAAGTCGAGGGCGGCCGTTGGGTCGGCGTTCTCGCGGTCACTCTTGTTGATAAAGAAACACGCCGCGGTGCCGGTCGAACGTCCCAGCGCCACGGCGTGCTCGAGGCCGGCCTCAACGCCGCCCGAGGCATCCATCACGAAGAGCGCCCCGTCTGCCGCGGCGAACCCTTCGATCACGTCGGCGATGAAGTCTGGGTAACCGGGTGTGTCGACCAGCGAGATGCGCGTGCCGTCGTGCTCGAAGGTTCCGACCGCAAGGCTGAGCGACTCTCGGCGCTTCTGCTCCTCCGGCTCGAAGTCGAGGTGGGCGGTGCCGTCGTCCACCCGACCCATGCGCGGGATGGCCCCGGCCTTGAACAGGAGCTGCTCGGCGAGCGTCGTCTTGCCAGACCCGGCGTGACCAGCCAGGACGACGCTCCGAAGGTGTGGCAGATCGATGCTCTTCATCGTCATCGGTTCGTCGGTCCTTCCAGCTCGTAGGGGACTCGGGACGTCCGGGGCGCGGGGAGTAGGGCCATGATAGTCCCCTATACTCCGCCCCGCGATGTCAGGTCATTCCAAATGGTCCACGATCAAGCGCGCGAAGGGCATCACCGACGCCCGGCGCGGCGCGCTCTTCACCAAGGTTGCCCGCGAGATCTCGGTGGCCGCAGGGCAGGGCGGCGGCGACCCTGACGCTAACTACCGGCTGCGCCTGGCGATCGAAAAGGCGCGCTCGGTCAACATGCCCGCCGACAACATCAAGCGCACGATCGACAAGGCGACTGGCGGCGGCGAGGGCGAGCAGTTCGAGGAGATCGTGTACGAGGGCTACGGGCCGGGCGGTGTCGCGGTCCTGGTCGAGGCCCAGACCGACAATCGCAATCGCACGGCCGCCGAGGTGCGTTCGATGTTCGCCAAGTCCGGGGGGCAGCTGGCCGGCTCGGGCGCGGTAGCCTGGCAGTTCGAGCCGCGCGGCCTGATCTCGGTGGCGCGCGCCGGGGTCGACACCGACGAGGTGGCCCTGGCGGGGATCGACGCCGGCGCCCAGGACGTCGACACGGCCGATGACGAGATGATCGAGATCTACACCGGGCCCGGCGACCTCGAGTCGGTGCGCAAGGCACTCGCGGCGGCCGGCGTCGAGGTCGATTCGGCCGAGACAACGATGTTCGCCCGGCAGACCGTCGAACTCGACTCATCAAAGGCGCGCCAGGCGCTGCGCCTGGTCGAACTGCTCGAGGACCTCGACGACGTCCAGCGGGTGACGGCCAACTTCGAGATTCCCGAGGACGTGTTCGCCGAGGTCGCCGGGTGATCGTTCTCGGGATCGACCCGGGTACCGCGGCGCTGGGCTACGGGATCGTCGAACGCAACGGCAGCCGGCTGCGCGAGGTTGACCATGGTTGCCTCACCACGAGCCCCGACCTCAGCCTGCCTGAGCGTCTCCTGGCGATTCACACCCTGGTCGATGAACTGCTGAGCCTGCACCAGCCGCACCTACTCGGGATCGAACGGCTCTTCTTTTCGCGCAACGTGCAGACCGCGTTCGCCGTCGGACAGGCACGCGGGGTGGTCCTGCTAGCGGCCGCCCAGCACGGGACGCCGGTCCGCGAGGCGACCCCGAACGAGGTCAAGAACGCGATCACGGGCTACGGCGCGGCGGACAAGGAGCAGGTCCAGCGGATGGTCCAGCTCGTCCTGGGGATGGGTGACCTGCCCCGCCCTGACGATGCTGCCGATGCGCTCGCGATTGCGACCTGGGTCGCCAACACCGAGCGCGGTGGGCCGGCGGCGACGGCCGCGGTACTCGATCGGGCCGCCGTGGCGCCGATCACCCGGGGCGAGAATGGCTACGAGCGGGCGGTCCGCGAGGCGCTGGCCGGCGAGCGTGACGCCAAGCGCAGCGCGTCGTAACGGCGCGAGACGGTGATCGCGTCGGTCGAAGGCGTCGTCGGCGCGGTCGCGGCGGACTCGCTGGTCATCGAGGTTGGCGGGATCGGCTACCGGGTCTTCGCGGCGCCGACCATCCTCGCCAGCGCGCAGCCGGGCGGACGCCTCAAGCTCCATACCTACCATCTCGTGCGCGAGGACCTTCAGGCGCTCTACGGTTTTCGGAACGTGGAGGAGCTCGGTTTCTTCAACCTGCTGCTGACTGTGACCGGCGTCGGGCCAAAGGGCGCCTTGGCGATCGTCGGCAGCCGGCCGACACCGGATCTCCAGCTCGCGATCATGGCCCAGGACCAGGCGGTCCTGGTCAGCGTCCCGGGGATCGGCCGCAAGCTCGCCGAGCGCGTCATTTTCGAACTGAAGGAGAAGGTCGCGGCGGCAGGGGTGTCGGTCAGCGGCCATATCGCCGCGGGTTTCACCGCCGGTGAAGGCGAGATCGTCGCTGCCCTGCAAGCGCTCGGCTACTCGCTGGCCGAGGCGCGCGAGGCGTCGCGCAATGCCCTGGCCGAGGTCGGCGTCGACAGCACCCTCGAAGACCGGGTCAAGGCGGCTCTGCGAAGCCTCGTCCGGGACTGAAGGAGGAGCCATGTTCAACGGCGCGCACGTGATCCTGTACAGCCGGGACGCGGAGGCCGACCGGGCCTTCATCCGGGACACGCTCGGCTTCGCGAGCGTCGACCTCCCTCGCTGAGGCGCCATTGCGCCGTCGCCTATGGCCGACGCCCAGCGAGCGCGTCGGCGTGGCGACCGCGCGGATCGATCGACTCGCGCCCCTGGCGGGCGGCGAGCTCTGCCAGCGTTTCGGTGTCGAGAATCTCGAGCATCGCGTCGCGGACGTCGATCATGACGTCGCGCAGGGAACAGGTCGATTCGTCCGGGCAGGAGCACGGCTCGTAGTAGCGCAGTGACACGCAACCCAGCGGGGCAAGGGCACCGTCGAGCAGGCGCACGACGCGTCCGATGGAGACGCCCGACGCCTGCGCCGCGATGGCGTACCCACCGTGCGTTCCCAACGTCGTTCGGACCACGCCGGCGTGCTTGAGAGTGGCCATGATCTGCTCGAGGAACTTCGCCGGCAGGCGATTGCGCGCGGCAAGGGTGACCAGCGGGATCGGGCCATCGCCCTCATGCCGAACGAGGTCGATCAGAACCCGCAGCCCGTACTCGGAGCGGCGCGAAAGGCGCATCCCGGCATCCTAGTCCTGAATCCCTAGTCGGGTGGTGGGACATTGGCCATGATATGAACATGCGTACGAAATACCGGCACGCATGGTAGACTCGGCCCGATGACCGACGACATCGCACACATCCTCTCGGCGGACCTCGAGGACGACGCGGATCGTGTCATCGAGGGCACCCTTCGGCCGCGAACGCTGGGCGAATACATCGGGCAGCGCGAGGTCAAGGCGAACCTGTCGGTGCTGCTCGCCGCCGCTCGGGGCAGGGGAGAGGCGGCCGACCACGTCCTGCTCTACGGCCCTCCCGGGCTGGGCAAGACGACCCTGGCCACGATTATTGCCCGCGAGCTCGGCGTCAACGTGAAGTACGCCTCGGGCCCGGCGATCGAGCGGGCCGGCGACCTGGCGGCGATCCTGACCTCGCTTGACGAGCGCGACGTCCTGTTCATTGACGAGATCCACCGCCTCAATCGCGCGGTCGAGGAGATCCTCTATCCGGCAATGGAGGACTACGCGCTGGACGTGATGATTGGCAAGGGGCCGTCGGCCCGCTCGCTGCGCCTGACCCTCAAGCCCTTCACGCTCGTCGGGGCCACCACCCGGGCCGGCCGGATCAGCTCGCCGCTGCGCGATCGGTTCGGGGCGACGTACCGGCTCGATTTCTACACGGAACAGGAACTGGCGGCGATCGTTGAGCGCTCGGCCGCGATCCTGGCCGTGGCGATCGAACCGGCGGCGACGCGGGCCATCGCCCGGCGCGGTCGGGGCACGCCGCGAATCGTGAATCGACTGCTCAAGCGTGTCCGCGATCATGCCCAGGTCCATGGCGACGGGCAGGTAGACGAAGCAACGGCGACCGCAGCGATGCGCGCCATGGAGATCGACGACGAGGGCCTCGACTCAACGGATCGCAAGCTGCTGGCGGCGATCGTCCAGAAGTTCGCTTCGGGACCGGTTGGCGTGGCTGCGCTCGCCGCCGTGCTGTCGGAAGAGACCGAGACGATCGAGGATGTCTACGAGCCGTTCCTGCTGCGTCTGGGCTTCATCGACCGAACGCCCGCCGGCCGGATCGCGACGGACCTGGCCCGCGCCCACCTGTCCGGCCTGGGCTACGAAATCCCGCCGCCGCGGCGCTCGGACCCGGGCATGCCCAGCCTGTGGGACGAACCGGCCCCGACTGACCCGGTACAAGCAGACGCGTGAGCGAGCCCTACGCGGGGCCGGCGGCCCGCTTCGACGTGACCGTCGCGGCTCCGGCCGACGCGTCGTCCCGGGCCCGGCTGGGGCGACTGCGTCTGCCTCACGGCCTGGTCGACACGCCCCAGTTCATGCCGGTCGGTACCAACGCCACGGTCAAGGCGCTCAGCCCGGACGATCTCAAGGACACTGGCGCCACGATCATCCTGTCCAACACCTACCACCTCTATCTGCGGCCGGGCCACGAACGAATCGCGCGCCTTGGCGGGCTGCATCGATTCATGGACTGGGACGGTCCAGTCGTGACCGATTCCGGCGGCTTCCAGGTCGTGTCGCTGGGCGATCTACGGGTCGTCGACGACGACGGGGTCACGTTCCGCAGCCATCTCGACGGCTCGATCCACCGCTTCACCCCGGAGATCGCCGTCGCCGTCCAGGAGGCGCTCGGTTCGGACATCGCCGTCGCGTTCGATCAGCCGGTCTATCCGTCGTCGCCGCGGGGCCAGGTGGCCGAGGCGACCGAGCGCACGCATCGCTGGGCAGAGCGTTCCCTCGCGGCGCACCGGCGTGCCGACCAGGCCATCTTCGGCATCGTCCAGGGCGGACTGGAGGCGGACCTTCGGGCGGCCTCCACCCGGTTCATCGCCGGCCTGCCGTTCGATGGCATCTGCATCGGCGGGCTGGCCGGTGACGAGTCGCCCGTCCAGCGCGACGCGACGCTCGAGGTCGTGACCGGCCTGCTCGCCGACGATCCACGCCCGCGTTACCTGATGGGGCTCGGCTCGCCGGCGGACCTCCTGGACGCCGTTCATCGCGGGATCGACCTGTTCGACTCCGTGATGCCCGCCCGGGTCGCCCGGAACGGCCAGCTATGGATTCCGGGCGGTCGCCTGAACATCCGTAACCAGCGCTACCTGGACGATCCGGCGCCGGTCCAGGAGGACTGTCCGTGTCTGTGTTGCCGACGCTTCTCGCGAGCTTATCTGGCCCACCTGTTCCGGGCCAGGGAGCTCCTCGGTTACCGCCTCGCGACTTGTCACAACCTGACCTTCACCCTAGACTTCATGACCAGGATCCGAGCCGCCATCCGGGCCGGAACCTTCCCCGCCGCAATGGCCGAGTTGCAGGTTCGCGCGGGCCGGGTACGTGGCGGTGAAGGCGCTGTGAAGTCGGCGTGAAGCGCCGGTCGGTAACCTTGAATGAGACGCGGAGGCGAAGCGATGGGCTCGCGAGATCGACCGGGCAAAGAACAGAAGAAGAAGCCGAAAGCCAAGTTAGCCCAGCCCAGCCTGTCGCCGCTGGCGGATCCACCCCGGAACGTCGAGGTGATCCGCAAGCCGCGCAAGGAGAAGCTGGTCGTCGAGGACGACTCGGAGGAAGGCTGATCGTCCGGCGGACGCCATCACGGACCGCTCTGGCGAGCGGTCCCACGGATCGAATGAGGAGCGTGACGGACAGATGGCGATGATCGACGAGCGAAGCGCAGAGCGTACTGCGGAGCGGGCCCTGGCCGAGCGAAGCAAGGCCGTGGATGCC
>JBKKDW010000295.1:0-3321 GCA_046708025.1 Candidatus Limnocylindrales bacterium | reverse complement strand
AGGTGTAGCCGAGGCCAAGGGAACGGGCGGCCTCCACCTCGCCCTTCGGGATCGAGGCGATCCCAGCGCGAACGATCTCGGCAAGGACGGCCGAGTTGTAGATGATCAGGCCGATCGTCGCCGCCTGCAGCGCCTCCAGCCGCAGGCCCAGTCGCGGCACGCCCAGGAACACGATCACGAGGATGGCCAGGATCGGCGTCGCGCGGACCAGCTCGATCCACGCCGTAACCAGCCAGCCGAACGGCCCCCGCAGCTCGGTGCGGGCCAGCCCGAGCGGCACGGAGATCGCGAGACTGGCGACGAGCGCGATCCCCCCGACGACGACGGTGACCAAAAGTCCTTGGCCCAGGAACGTCCAGGTCGAGGCTTGGAAGAACGGTTCCCAGCGTCTCGCCGGGAGCGCCCCACTCACGGCGCCGGCGACGACCAATCCAACGACTGCGACGACCACGACGAGCCGCCCGATGGCCGTCCGCCCGAGCCTGAACCGGCGGATGTTTGTCGACTTCATCGGGCGAACTTCAGTCGTCGTTCGAGCTGACTGACGAGGAATGCGAGCGGGAGCGTCAGGCACCAGAACGCGATGAGCGCGGCCAGGTAGCCGTCGAAGCTCGCCGTCCGCGTCTCGATGACGCCGGCGACCTTGAGGAGCTCGTTGGCTGCGATTGCGCTGACGATCGCCGTGTTCTTCGTGAGCGCGATCGTGATGTTCCCAAGCGGCGGGATGACGGTCCGGATCGCCTGCGGCAAGACGACGAACCGCAGCGTGGCGATCTGGCTCAGCCCGAGGGACCGTGCCGCCTCGATCTGGCGCGGATCGACGGACAGGATCCCCGATCTGACCGCCTCCGTTACGTACGACCCTGTGTAGATCGAGAGCCCGAGGATACCGACGACGATCGGGTTCGCTGAGATGTTGAGGTTCGCCGGCGCGAAGAGGACGGCGCAGAAGCTCAGCTGGACGAGCAGGGGCGTGTTCCGGAAGAACTCTACATAGCCCGTTCCGACCGGCGACAGGAACGGACCGCCCCAGACCCGAAGGCTCGCGCCGGCGACGCCGATGACGAGGGCGCCGATCATCCCGCCAACGGCCAGGATCAGCGTGTTCCGGAAACCTTCGAAGAAGAAGTCACTGTACTCGGACAGTGCCGGCGAGAGCTCGAGCATCGTGGGGTCCGAGGTAGAGCGCGGGCGGCCGAGAGGTCCGGGCCGCCCGCTAGATCGACGGTTGGAAGTCGGCGACTACTGGTCGAGCGGCGGCTCGGGCGCCTCTGCACCAGAGTACGGCTTGATGTTCTTGTCGTACAAGGCCTTCCAGCGACCGTCGGCGGCCATCGCGTCGAGGACACCGTTGATGAACTGGACGAGGTCGTCCTTGTCCTTCTTGATACCGATCCCGAGTGGCTCCTTGGTGAACGCCTCCCCACGGACCTCGAGTCCATCGTTCTGGGAGGCCAGGCCGAAGAGGATCGAGTCGTCGGTGGACACCGCCTCACAGCGTCCGTCGAGGAGAGCCTGGGCCGCCTCGGCGTAGGTCTTGAAGAGCACGAGATCGGATTGGGCGACGCCATTTTCCTGGAGGTTCCCCTCGGACGTCGAGCCCTCGCCCGAGCAGACCTTGACCTTGGCCGCGACAAGGTCGTCGACCGACTGATGCGCACTATCGCTCTTGACCAGGATCTTCTGGCCGGCGACAAAGTAGATCTTGCTGAAGTCAATCTCCTTGAGACGCTCCTCGTTCCTCGTCATCGTGCTGATGACGATGTCGACCTTGTCCTCCTTGAGGAACGGCAGGCGGTTCGCGCTGATGGCCTCGACGAACTCGGGCTCCACCCCGAGCGCCGTGGCGATCTCTCGGCAGAGGTCAGCATCAAAGCCCTCGACGTCATTCGTCGTGGGGTTCTTGAAGCCAAACGCGATGACGTCGAACTTGGTGCCGCAGACCAGCTTGCCCGCCGCCTTGATCTTGCCCATGGTCGAATCCGCCGCGAAGCTTGGCGCCACCGGTGCGACAGCAGACGGGCTCGATGCCCCACCGGTCGCGGTGGTGCCGCCGCCGGTGGCGCAGGCGGAGATGGCGAACGCGGCCGCCATCAGGAACGCAAGAGTCTTCCGCATGTCTCTCCTCCTCGGGTGTCGGACTAGTGCCGCAGGATGGTGTTGAGGAAGCGCTTGGTGCGCTCCTGCTCGGGGGCTTCGAAGAAGTGCTCTGGAGCGCCTTCCTCCACGATCTCGCCCTGATCCATGAACAGGACCCGATCGGCGACCTCTCTGGCGAAGCCCATCTCGTGGCTGACGACCATCATCGTCATCCCTTCGTGGGCGAGCGCCTTCATCACATCCAGGACCTCCTTGATCATCTCCGGGTCGAGGGCTGAGGTCGGCTCGTCGAAGAGCATGATCTTGGGCTCCATGCAGAGCGCCCTGGCAATTGCAACGCGCTGCTGCTGGCCGCCCGAGAGCTGCGTGGGACGAGCGTCTGCCTTGTCCGGAATTCCGACCTTCGCGAGCAGCGCTCGGGCGCGATCCTCGGCGGCCGCGCGGTCGAGCTTGCGGACCCACATCGGGGCGATGGTGAGGTTTCGGAGGACCGTAAGGTGGGGAAACAGGTTGAACGACTGGAAGACGACGCCGATCTCCTTTCGGACGCTGTTGACATCGATACCCGGCGCGCTGAGCGCCTGGCCATTGACGATGACCTCGCCCCGGTCCACGGACTCGAGCCGGTTCACGCAACGAAGGAGCGTCGACTTGCCCGACCCCGACGGTCCGATCACCACGACGACCTCAGCGCGATTCACCGACATCGAGACGCCTTTCAGGACGTGCAACGATCCGAAGAACTTGTGCACGTCTCGGACCTCGATCAGCGGGCGCTCCGTCCGCTCGATCGTACCTCCCGTGGCCAGGTTGGGGCCAGGACGCGACGTGAGGCTTGTGCTGTCGTCCACAACTATCTCGACGGGCATGGCTGGGATGCTACCACCGAACATCGGGCGCCCAGACGCATTCTTCGCCCTCCGCCGGCGCGATCCCGAGGACCAGCCGCTCCTCCGCGAGGAGCCGTTCAGCGCGCCCTCGCCCGACCAGCGCCGACTTGGAGGTGGTGTCACCCCGTGCCGTGCGGTGACTTGGAGGTGATGTCACTTGCCGGCGGTAGTGAAGGAGAGGCGGCCGTGGTGACGGAGGCAGGATGTCATGGCCACAGGTTGCGAGGACGGGCCCCGGGCGGTCGCCGAACTGAGCGCCGGCACGCGGCCGCGCGGGTCAGGCTTCCCTCGCGACCGATGGAGCCGCTCCGTCGGCCACCCGAGTGGTCCG
>JBKKDW010000294.1:0-3619 GCA_046708025.1 Candidatus Limnocylindrales bacterium | reverse complement strand
CGCCGGAAGCGAGCCAGCGCATCGCTTGGCGTCACGATGTACCAGTGGCCGATGTGCAGGTCGCCCGATGGGTACGGGTACATCGTCAACAGGTAATACCTGGGCTTCGCATCGTCCGCCAGGTCCGTGTCGTGCAGGCCGAGCTCCGCCCAGCGGGCCTGCCAGCGCAGCTCGATGGTGGTCGGGTCGTAGCGTTCGACTGTCGTTCGAGTCTCGGCGGTCTCGGTCACGGTCACGTTTGTCCTCGGAGACAGTTCACCCCCCGCCGCGCCGGCGAGGGGCAAGGGTTTTCGCGGTCTCGTCGCGGTTGGTGGAGCTACGGGGACTCGAACCCCGGACCCCCTGCATGCCATGCAGGTGCTCTTCCAACTGAGCTATAGCCCCACGGAACGCGGAGTGTAGCAGTCGCCAATGAGGTCGTCGTGGCACCATCCGATCGTGACAGTCACGGAGATGTCGGTGACCATGCACCTGCCCGGCGGTGCGCTCGACTACACGCTTCGCCGTTCACCCCGATCCCGCGGCCTGCGTGTCGTGATCCACCCCGAGCGCGGCGTTGTCGTGACCATCCCGCCAGCCGGTCGCCGAGGTTGGGCGGATGCTGAGCTGCAGGTTCGGACGTTCCTTGTCGAGCGCGAACCGTGGCTCCGCCGCCACCTCGATCGTTACGCCAGGGATCGTGCCGAGCTCGCCGCGCGTGGCGGGCTGCGGGACGGTGGGCTGCTCCGTTTCCGCGGGAATCTCCATCGGCTCCGGCTCGAGGCGGTCGGCGAGGGCGGCCGCCGGTCCAGTGTCGAACGGATCGGCGGCGCCACCGAGGACGAGATCATGGTCCGCCTGTCGACCGCTGACCGGCGCTCCACGGCGGCCGTCCTCGAAGGGTGGCTCAGGCCGCGCGCCCGTATCGAGATCGAGCGCGAGATCCAGCGCCACGCGGCAGCCCTCGCCGTCACCCCAATCGCCGTCAGCATCCGCGACCAGCGGACGCGCTGGGGCAGCGCCTCCCTGCACGGCCGAGTTTCGTTTTCGTGGCGCCTGATCCTGGCCCCACCCGAGGCGCTCGAAACGGTCGTCCTTCACGAGCTGGCTCACCTTCGGGTCTTCGGGCATGGGCCGCGCTTCTGGGCGGTCGTCGCGTCGCGGCGCCCCGATCATGCGATCTGGCGGCGCTGGCTGCGCGACCATTCAACCGAGCTCCACGGCGCCCTCGCGGACACCCGACCAGGGACGCAGCGCCCGTCGTGAGGCGGTAGGGCGTGGACGCCAATCGCCTCGGCTGCCAAGATGCCGGCGCGGCGAGATCGTCCACGCCATAGGCCGAAACGCGTGACTGCCCGAGGTCAGATGTCGTGCCAACACCCCAGCAGCTCGAGGTCGCGGCACACAGCCTGATTGCGGTCCTCGGCGTCTGGTTGGGGCTGACCGTGTTCACCCGCTCCCGGGCCGTCCCCGCCCGGATCTTCACAATCCTGGCACTGGCACTGGTCGTGTGGAGCTGCGCGATCATCCTGCAACGCCTCTCCAGCGTCCTTTCGGCCGTCCAGATCGGCCACGCGATCGAAGAGGCGGCGGGGGCGCTGATCGTCCCGGCCACAGCCCACCTGTCCCTGGCGATCGCGACCGAAGGGAATCGAACCGGTGGCCGTCGCTGGGGTATCGGCAGCCTGTATGTGCTCAGCGTGCTGTTCGCCTTGCCTGGGATTGTGAATCCGGCCGCTCCCGTCTCACTCGTCGCGCCGCACCTCAGCCTCGGTCCGGTGCCCGGAGCCGTGCTCGGCTGGGGCTGGATCCTGTCGCGTCTCGGGACCCTGTCGATCGGCGCGATCTGGCTGCTCCAGGCCCTGCGTTTGACGCAGCGGACGGATCCCCGTCGGCGGCAGCTGGCCGTCACGCTCGCGACCGTTGTCCTGGCAGCGGTCGGTGGGGCGATCCGATTCCTGCCGGTG
Organism: Candidatus Limnocylindrales bacterium; assembly: GCA_046708025.1. Lineage (GTDB taxonomy): Bacteria > Chloroflexota > Limnocylindria > Limnocylindrales > CSP1-4 > SPCO01. The sequence goes on along the minus strand of JBKKDW010000294.1, from coordinate 1,673 downwards.
CTTGGTGACAGCGATCCCTGGATCGGGATCTCGCTCGTTGCGGTGGCCATGATCCTGGCCACGGCGGCCGTCCTGCCGGCCGGCGTCTTTTTTGCGCCCGAAGTGGCGGGCAAGGCGTTCTGGACGTCGGTTGGGCTTGGGTTGGGCCTGTTCCTGCTGGTCGGCGCGCTCGTCGCCGTCGACACGGCGAGCCGCACCCTCCTGGGCCTGGATCTCCCGCTCCTGACGGCCATGGCCCTGGTCGTCACGATCGCCCTGTACGAGCCTGCCGCGAAGTGGATTCGGAGTCGCCTGCGGGACCGTTCGGCACGAGCCGTTTCCCGTGAGCGCCTGCTGCGGGCCCTGGGCCAGTCGAACCTGACCGCGCAGGCCGCGGACGCCGGCGTTCAACCCGCCCTGACCCGTCTCACCGCAACACTCGACCTGGCCGGCGCGCTGGTCGTCCGGCCGGACGGCACGATCGCCGCATCTGAAGGGTCCGTGCCGGACGGATCGGACCTGGCGGCGACCGCCCTGGTCGCCGAGGAGGAGGTGCTCGGCGAGCTGCGGATCGGTCCCAGCCGTTCGGGCCGACCGCTCACTCCGCGTGACGAGGAATTGGTCCGACTGTCGGCCGGCTACGTCGCGGCCGCCCTTCGGACCGTTCGACGGGAGGAGCAGCAAGCCGAAGCGCTGAGTGACCTGTCAGAGGATCGTGCCCAGCTGGTTTCGACCGCATCCATCCTCCATGCGGCGCTGTTACGGCGGGCCTCGGCGCCGCCCGGCCTGCACGTGTTCGCCCTGGGGACCTTCCGGGTAGAACGGGGCGACGAGCGGATCCAGCGCTGGGGAGGCGAGAAGGCCGGCACGCGGCAGGCGCAGGCGCTGTTCGCGTTCCTGTTCGATCGCGGTGAGCGCGGCGTCGCGAAGGACGAAGCGCTCGAGCTGATCTGGCCGGACACGGAGCTGGACCGGGCGGATCTCGCGTTTCATCGCACCCTCGGCGGCCTGCGTCACACCCTGGATCCGGACGGTCGGACCGGCCGGCAGGTGATCCGGTTCTACAACGATCGCTATCGCCTCGATCCGGCGGTCGTCGACTGGTCCGACGTCGGCGCGTTCCTGGGTCGCCTGGACGAAGCCCGCGCGAGCACCGATCGCAGGGAGACACTGCGGCTGCTTGAGGCGGCACGAGTCCTCTATCGAGGCGAGTACCTGGACGATTGCCCGTTCTACAGTGACAGCGCGCACGTCGAGGACCGTCGCGCGGCGTTGCGTGGACGATGCGTCGACCTGCTCCTCGCCCTGGGGGAGGGTCATGAGCAGGCGGGCGACCGGGTCTCGGCCGCCGCCGCGTACCGGGATGCGCTGGCGATCACTGGCGATTGCCCGCCGGCACAGGCCGGTCTGACCCGGCTGGCTCACCAAGGCTGAGTTGCGCTCCCGGGCTCCGCCGACGGCGTGGAGTTCCACCGTAGTCTCGCCGCAGGGGTGATCTGGCATGGTCTGGGCTGCACCCGGTCGGGTCGCGCGACGAGAGGGGAGTCGCGCGGCCACCGCCGGGCGCGCGAGAGAGCAACCTCCGGCGTATCCCTCGTGGCGGTCGCGCCGGATGCGCCCAGCTGGGAAGCCAGCACAGGGGCCTGACCAAGTCTCGGTGGGCCGACGGGAAATGGTGGAGATGAGGGGACTCG
>JBKKDW010000293.1:0-23276 GCA_046708025.1 Candidatus Limnocylindrales bacterium | reverse complement strand
CATCGAGGATCAGCGTCTCGTAGGCATCGGGCGAGTCGACGCTGAACGCCGAGCCGTAGGTGAAATCCATGGTGACGGAACGCACGTCGATGCCGAGACCCGGGACCTTGGCGCCGAAGCGCAGCATGATCCCCTCGTCCGGCTGGATCCGGATCGCCAGCAGGTTCGCGTCGGGCTCGACGCCTTCGTCCTTGAACAGGCGGTGCGGGACCTCGCGGTACTGGATCGCGATCTCGGTGGCGCGCTTGGGCAAGCGCTTGCCGGTCCGCACGTAGAACGGGACGCCGGACCAGCGCCAGTCATCGATCATCAGGCGGGCGGCCACGTACGTCTCGGTCTCCGAGGCCGGATCCACGTCGGCCTCCTGACGATAGCCCGGAACCTGGGTGGCCGCCACCCAACCCGGACCGTACTGGCCGCGCACGACGCCCTGGGCGAGGTCGGTCGGTCCGTTCGAGATCGCCCGGAGGACCTTGACCTTCTCGTCGCGCAGGGCATCCGCCTCGAACCGCGCCGGCGGCTCCATGGCGATCAGGCTGACCAGCTGGAGCAGGTGGTTCTGGAGCACGTCGCGTGACGCGCCGGTCTCCTCGTAGAAGGCGCCCCGGTTCTCGATCCCGATCGACTCGGACACCGTGATCTGCACGTGGTCGACGTAGCGCCGGTTCCAGAGCGGCTCGAAGATGCCGTTGCCGAAGCGGAAAACCAGCAGGTTGCGGACGGTCTCCTTGCCCAGGTAGTGATCGATCCGGTAGACCTGCGACTCACGGAAGACCTTGCCCACTTCGCGGTTGAGCCGCCGGGCCGACTCTAGGTCGTGGCCGAACGGCTTCTCGATGATGACTCGCCGCCAGCCGCCATCGTGCCGTTCGTGGTCGAGTCCGACCCGGCCCAGCTGGGCCACGATCTCGGCGAACTGGGACGGTGGGGTGGCCAGGTAGAACAGCCGGTTGCCACGCGTGCCCTGCTCGCCGTCGAGCGCATCGAGGCGGCTGGCCAGGACATCGAAGCCGGCCGGGTTGGCGAAGTCGAGCTGCTGGTAGCGAATCCGCTCGGCGAAGGAGCGCCAGGCGTCGGTGTCGACCGGCAGGACCCGGCTGAACTGATCCAGGGCGGCCCGGATCTCGCCCCTGAACGCGTCGTCGTCGTACGATCGCCGGCCAACCGCCAGGAGCACGAACTCGTGTGGCAGCAGGTTTGTCCGCCACAGGTGGTAGAGCGCCGGGACGACCTTGCGATGGGCCAGATCGCCGGTCCCGCCGAACAGGACCACGACCGCCGGATCGGGCACCCGCTCAAGGCGCAGCCCCTCGCGCAGGACGTTCTCCGCCGGTTTGGGTCGCGACGTGCGCTTCTCCCGGCGCGCCAGTCGGAGGTCCTTCATCGTCCGCGGGGCGTCCTTTGACCGCGGCGCCGGTCGAGCCGGAATGGGCTGATCTGACGGGGCTTCATCCGGCGCCGGGTCCTTGACCGGCGTGGCCACGGCGCCCCTGGTGCGACCCGCCATGGCCGCTACTCCGACTTGACCGCGTGGCCGCCGAACTCGTTGCGCAGCGCGGCGAGGACCTTGGCCCCGTACGAATCGTCCTGGCGCGAGCGCAGGCGGGTCAGCAGCGAGAGGGTGATGACCGGGGCGGGGACATCGCGATCGATCGCCTCCTGGATCGTCCAGCGTCCCTCGCCCGAATCGGCCACGAAGCCCTTGAGGTGGCCGAGATCCTGGCCGTTCGCCTTGAACGCCCGTCCGGCCAGCTCGAGCAGCCAGGAGCGAACGACCGAGCCTTGCATCCACAGCTCGGAGATGGCTCCCAGGTCCAGCCCGTAATCGCTGGCATGCATGATCTCGAAGCCCTCGGCGTAGGCCTGCATCAGCCCGTACTCGATGCCGTTGTGGACCATCTTCACGTAGTGGCCCGCGCCGGGCTGGCCAACATGCAGGTAGCCGCCGGGGGGCGCGAGCGAGGTGAAGATGGGAACGAGCGGCTCGACCGCGGCCGGGTCACCGCCGACCATCAGGCAAAAGCCCACCTGGAGGCCCCAGATTCCGCCGGACGTGCCGGCGTCAACGTAGCCGATGCCCCTGGTCGCGAGCTCGCCGTGGCGCCGCACGTCGTCATGGAAGTTCGTGTTGCCGCCGTCGATGATCGTATCGCCCGGTTCGAGGTGCTCCAGCAGCTCGCTGATCTGCGCCTCGGTCGCATCGCCGGCCGGGACCATGAGCCAGACCGCCCGCGGCTTCTCCAGCTTTTCGACCAGCTCGGCGATCGAGAACGACGCCGTGGCGCCCTCACCGGCGATCTCGGTGGTCTTCTCCGGCGTCCGGTTGTAGACCACCACCTGGTGACCGTCGCGGATCAGCCGGCGGACCATGTTGGCTCCCATCCGACCGAGTCCGATGAACCCAATGCGCATCGCGATCAAGCCTCCGTGGCGCTGTCGAGGGCGGCCTTGATGGCCCGTTCGAGGGCGGCCAGCCCGCTGTCCGGATCATCGCCCAGGTGGACCCGCAGGATTGGCAGATCATGGGCCTCGATGGCGGCCAGGTCGCCGCTCGCCTGGGCGTCGATGAGCTGCCCGAAGGTGTACGGCCAGCCGGCAATCTCGCGGTCGATTGGGTGGCCCGCGGTGAGTTGGAGGAACCAGCCGATGGGCGTGCCGCCCTTGTGCAGCTGCCCGGTCGAGTGCAGGAATCGCGGGCCGTAGCCGGCCGTCGTGGCGCAGCCCGTCCCGTGGCGCAGCAGGGCGCGGATCCGCTGGAAGGCCAAGTCACGCGCTGCTGACGGCGCTATGAAGGCCTGCAGGCAGAGATAGGCGTTCGGGCGGCGGCGTGCCAGGTGGCGGGCCAGCTCGCTCACCACACTGCCATCCTGGGCGGTCAGCCTGAGGGCCGCGTCGCCGTACAGCATCAGACCATCGCCGGACGCGATCGGCGACGGAGGGGCCTCCCGGTCGTCGCCGGTCCGATCGTGGCGCGCCAGCACATCGCGGGTCAGTTGTTTCGCCTCCTCGACGTTGGGCTGGTCGAACGGATCGATCGCGAGGGCGGCTCCGGCGATCGCCGTGGCGACCTCCCAGCGGACGAATTCGCCGCCCAGGTCGATCGGGTCATCGATCTCGATCCGGATGACCGGGTGGCCCGCAGTCTCGAGGGCGGCTGCGAGGTCGTCACGTTGGCGGTCGCCCCTGCCGTCCGCGAGCGCGATCCGGACGAAGACTCGATCCGTGCCGTATGCCTCGACCGGGCCGAGCGGCTCCAGGTCGACCGGCACGATGCCGACGCCGTGCTTGCCCGTGCTCTCCGCGATGAGCTGCTCCGCCCAGGCGCCGAACGACGCGATCGCGTCGTCGATCAGGAAGGTCAGCTTGTCGCGCCCAGCCCTTGCCAGCGTACCGATCGCAAGGCCGAGTGACAGCCCGGGGTTGGCCGCCGGGTCCGGTTCCCGACAGGCCCCCAGCATCGCCGATGCGGAGGCGAGCAGCGCGTCGAGGTCCAGGCCGATCACCGAAGCCGGAACGAGGCCCACGTAGGTCAGGGCCGAATAGCGACCGCCGATGTCGGGCGGATTGAGAAAGATCTCGCGGAACTGGTCGTGGTGGGCCAGCGCTTCCGCACTCCGGCCCGGGTCGGTGATCGCGGCGATGAACGCACCGGGGTTCTCGTAGGTGTGGTGCCCGACGGCATCGAGGGCCGCGTGGGCGCGCGCCCAGGCCTCGGCCAGGAAGGCGTTGGCTTCGGTCGTGGTGCCTGACTTGGACGCGATCAGGACGAGCGTCCTGAGCGGATCGAGGTCGTCGAGGGTGGTGGCCACGAAGGCCGGATCGGTCGAATCGAGGATGCGCAACGCGGGATAGCCCGGCTGGGAACCGAACGTTCGATGGAGCACGTCAGGGGCCAGGCTGCTCCCGCCCATGCCGGCCACAACGACCGTCGTATAGCCCTCGTCGACGATCGCGTCGCCGAAGCCCTCGAGGGCCGCGGTTCGTTCGGCAAAGTGGGCCGGCGCGTCGAGCCAGCCCAGGCGTTCAGCGATCGCCGCGCCAACCCCTGGATCGGTCGACCAGAGGGTCACGTCGCGATCGAACAGGCGCGTCGCCCACTCCTCGCTCCGAGCGCGCTCGACCGCCGCGTTGTAGGCAGCCGATCCGTCACCCAGGCTGAGCGGTGCCGCGGAGTTGATCGAGACGGGGTCGGTCATCATAATCTCCGCAGGAATGGTACGCCGACCGCGGGTCCAGCCGGCGCCGCGGCGGGACGCGCGTCAGCCCAGCCCGTCGGCCTCGATCGCGAGCACCTTGTCCAGCCGCCGGCGGTGACGAGGTTCGCCGCTGAACGTCGCGGCCACGAAGGCGACGGCGCACTCGTAAGCAGGCTCCGGTCCGACGACCCGAGCGCCGAGCGTCAGCACGTTCAAGTCGTCGTGCTCGACACCCTGGTGGGCCGAATAGGTGTCGTGGCAGACGGCGGCCCGAATGCCCCGGATCTTGTTGGCCGCCACGGACGCACCGACGCCCGATCCGCAGATGAGAATCCCCCGATCCGCCTCGCCGGCGACGATCGCCTGACCCAGGCGCTGGGCGAAATCGGGATAGTCGTCGGCGGGGTCGGAGCCGTCCCCGCCGAGGTCGGTCAATTCCAGCTCCGGATCCGCGTCACGAAGCCGACGCAGCAACTCGTCCTTGAGCGCCGCGCCGGCATGATCGGCCGCGACGGCGACACGCATCGAGGGCACGCCCGAAGGATACCGCCTCAAGCATGCCGCGCCGCGCCGCGTCGCGACGGCATTGAAGGCTTACCCGGCGGGGCTGCCTTCATCCATGGGTTCTTTCGGGTCGACGCTCGTGAAGTCACGCGCCGTTGAGGTGCCGGTCGGTCGGTTGGTATCGCCCTGGCTACCCGTGTCCTCGCGCCCGGCTTCCTTCTCCCCCATCGCGATGTCCTCGGCGCGCCGATTGATGCTGTCGACCTCGGAGACGGTCTCCGTCGACTCTCGAATGTGGTCGTCCATGGTGGTCCTCCTGCAAGGGACGTGAACACGGCCCGCTTCAGTGCGGCGCCACCATTGGACGGCGCCAGGGGTTGCAGCCAATTCGCACAACACGAGCCAGCGGGTGTCGGCGTCGTTACAGCCCGGGGTCGTTCGTTCCATCCTCGACTGGCTGCGCCGGGATCCAGGCGCGATCGAGCGACCAACCGACCATGTCGCCGCGGCGAACCGCAGGTGGTCCACTCGCCCGAACTCCGACCGTGCCGGCCGCGGTCGCAAGCTGGTAGTCCGTGTGCGACCCGCGGAAGGCCACGCTGTCGATCTGCCCGGGAACCGTCCCGCCCAGGCGAACCCAGTCCGGTCGAATGATCGCCCGCAACTGGCCGCGCATCGGTTGGCCGCCCGTCGCGAGCGCGGCCGTAACGCTCGATCCCGCGACCTCAAGTTGTGCCTGCCCGCCGTGGGCATCGACGATCCGGATCGTGATGGTCGACGCCGGCCCGGTCAGCCGCGCGGCCCACAGGTCGACCGGACGCTCGTAGACGGTCGCGGGCGGCCCATCCTGGACGATCCGGCCGTCGCGAACCAGCACGACCCGGTCGGCCATGGCGAGCGCCTCGGCCGTGTCATGGGTGGCGTAGATCGCCGCCGCCCCGGACCGCCGGCGTTGCTCCGCAATCTCCACCTGGAGATGGTCGCGCAGGGCCGCGTCGAGATGGGCGGTTGGCTCGTCGAACAGGTATACGCTCGCCTCCCGCGCCAACGCCCGTCCGAGCCCGACCCGCTGTTGCTCACCTCCGGACAATTCGGATGGTCGACGATCGGCCAACCACCCGATTCCCAGTCGATCGAGCATCTGGGCCGCCTGGCGACGGGCTTGCGGCGCTGCGATGCCGCGCCGGCGGATCGGATAGGCGACCGTCTCGAGCGCGCTCAGGTGCGGCCACAAGGCATACCCCTGGAAGACGACGGCGACGTCTCGGCGCTCCGGCGGCTCATGGCGCCGGGCGTTGGCGACGGCCCGTCCAGCGATATGGATCTCACCGGCGCGGACCGGAATGAATCCGGCGAGTGCAGACAGCATCGTCGTCTTGCCCGAGCCGGACGGTCCCAGGAGCGCCACGACCTCGCCTCGCTGCACCGCCAGGTCAAGCTCCGCCACCACGAGCGTGGAACCATAGGCAATGCTGACGCCCCGGCAGTCGACGACCAGGTCCCCGACGGCCGTCACGTGGCGCGCCCTGGCCGTCGGCGCGTGTTGTCGCGACCCACGCCGATCACCGCCAGCGGGACCGCCGCGAGCGCCACGACCGCGGTCAGCAGGACGGCCAGCGCGGCGCTGACGGTCGGATCACCGAGCTGTTGAATGTTGAGCACCACGACCGCGAGCGTGGCGCTGCCCGGCCCGTACAGGAGGCTCGACATCGTGAGCTCATGCAGGGCGAAGACGAAGACGACCAGCCAGCCGGCGACGATCGACGGGCGCAGGATCGGCGCGACGATAGACCGGAGCGCATCGATCGCGCCGGCCCCGCTGGCCCGGGCTGCCCGGACCTGATCGGGCGGCAGGCGGTCGACCGAGCCCGCCAGCTGGCGATGGCCGAGGGCCCAGAATTTCGCCACGTAGGCAATCAGGAGGATGACCAGGGTGTCACGCAGCCAGCCGCCATAGGCGAGCAGGATGGACACGGCAAGGGCCGACCCGGGGACGGCGAAGCCGAGGGTGACCGCCGTTCCCAGGACCCGCGATCGCCCACGCATCGCGGCGACCCCCAGCGCGCCGAGGGCGAGGGTCAGCGTGGCGGCCGTTGCGGCCAGGACGAAGCTCCGGACGAGGCCGCCCAGGAAGCGCGTGTCGAGTGCGGCGCCGAAGTTGTCGAGTGTCCAGTTCGCCGGAACCGGCGCCAGGCCGGTCGCTCGGGTCAGCGCCGCCAGGACGAGGGCCACCAGTGGTACGACGGCGGTCAGGACCAACGCCCCGCCGAGCGCGACGGCCGCACCGTGTCCGCCGCGCTCGAACCCGGCGCCGCCCGCCGGCAGGGCGGTCCGAACGGCGGTGCGCCCGGTCAGCAGCGCATCGGCCGACCCGACAATGACCAGGGCGAGGACGACGAGGGTGGCGGCCATCGTGGTCGCTCGCACGAACGCCGCCGGATCGGCCGACAGGGCGAGGTCCTGGTAGAGCCGGGTCGTGATCGTGGCGAATCCGGCCGGGGTCCCGAGCACGGCCGGCACGCCGAAGGCGTTGACCGCGAACACGAAGACGACCACCAGCGCCGACAACAGGGCGGGCCGCAACAGCGGCAACGTCACGGTCCACTGTGCGTCCAGCCAGGTTGCGCCACTGGCGCGTGCGGCGCGCTCCAGATCTGGCTCAACCCGGCTGGCCAGCGCGCCGGCCACGATCAGGTACGCTAGCGGTGTCGCCGCAACCGTCAGCACGACGACGATTCCAACCGGTCCGTACAGTCCGGGCAGGGTGATCCCCAGGAGCTGATCGGTCAGGCCGCGAGGCCCGAATGCTCGGGCCCAGCCGAGGGCCGTGACGAACGGCGGGACGAGTATCGGCAGGAGCAGGCCAAGGCGTAGCCAGCGCCGCCCCGGCAGCGCCGCCCGCTCCGTCAAGAGCGCAGCCAGGGTGCCGGCCGACACGGCCCCGACCGCGACCAGTGCGCCCGTCCAGAGGCTGTTCCAGATCGCTGCCGCGGCCAGGTTGCCGGTCAGCGTCCGGATGACGGTTGCGAAGCCGTCCTCGAACGCCACCCCGAACAGGTGCGCGATCGGCCAGCCGATGATGACTGTGGCCAGCCCGGCCGCGGCCGACCAGGCCACCCAGCGGGCACGACCGGCGTCAACCACCCAAGATGGCGCGATACGCCGCGAGCAGCTCCTCCTGGCGCCCGAAGGCGAGGGCCCAGTCCGGGTAGACCTGTTTTCCCTCGGCCGGCGGCCCACCGGCTCCCGGGCGGATCGGCTGCCAGCCCGTGCTCGCGATCGCCATCTGGCCCGGTTCGGACAGGACGAACTCGACCAACGATTCCGCCGCGCCGGCATTCCCGGTGGCGTCGACCACGCCGATCGGGCTGTACATGGCGATCGCCCCATCGGTCGGCCATACGAGCGCGACCGGCGACCCCTTGCTGGCCGCGGTTCGGGCCGAGATGTCGAGCGTCATGCCGACCTTGAACCGACCCTCCGCGACCCCCGCGGTCACCTCGTCCGGCGTCTTCACCTGGACCGTCCCGTTCGCCATGAGAGACGAATAGAAGTCGAGCCCGGCGCTGGTCGAGATCGCGAAGTAACCGAGCGCCCCGAACGCCGATCCGGCGAACCCCGGATCCGGGATGGCGACGGCATCCTTGTACGCTGGATCGGACAGGTCGCTCCATGACATCGGACCGGGATTGACGCCCGTGCCACGGACCATGACCATGTTGAGGAAGCGCGTCCCCCAGTAGGTCTCGCCCCGGAAGGCAGCGTCGATGCCCGCAGCCTCGCTCGGCTGCCAGGCACGCAGCAGACCCTGTCCGGCATACGCCTGGATCGACAGCGGGTCGGTCAGCCACAGGATGTCGCCCAGGATTCGACCGTCGCGCAGTTCCGCCGCGATCCGTGCGGCCAGCTCCCCGGTCGGGGCGCGGAACACCTCGACGGTGACCTCGGGATGGGCGGCCCCGTAGGCGGCGACGACCGCGTCGACGGTGTTCTGGGTGACCGAGGTGTAGAGGCGGACGGTCCCGCTCGGCGGGGGCGATGGGGTCGCGCTCGGCGGCGACGCTTCTGTGGCCGCGGCGCTGGCGGCCGGCGATGTCGATGGTGGCGAGGGGGCAGACCCCGCAGGCCCCGTGCAGGCCCAGATGAGGAGGGCGGGCGCCACGATCGCGAGCAACGAGTAACGGGAGGAGACTGGCCGACCGCGCCCGGTCGACCCCAACGGGTTGAACATCGCAGGACGCTCCTGTTGCAAAGCGGACGACATCAGGTTCGGGCGCAACCGAACCCGGCTTCCACGCTTGCCAGCGTGCGCACTATCGGTGATCGCCGGTGGGGCTCCTCCTTTCAGACCCGTGGGGTCTCAGCCCATGATGGCCTGGGGCCCGCCGTGGGCGACCCGCCGGTTCGTGATCTCGAACTGGCGGAGCGTGGATCGACGGAGGAGATGGAGTTGGCGGCGGCTCAGGCGATCGCATACCCAGCCCCAGTGCAGGGCCACCCACTCGCCCGGCTGGAAGGCGTCCAGGAAGCCCAGCCCTTCGACCGAGCGGCGGGCGGTCTCCAGGCGGCGCTCGCCGAGTCCGATATCGGTGCCGTCGTAGGTGAGCGGCCGCGACAGCACGGTGACCTGGTCGCCGTCGGTCGATACGACCTGGCCCCAGCGGATGCGGCACTTCTCGAGATGTTCGAGCGGCGTGTCGGCCCGACCGGTGCGCAGCAATCCGACCCAGGGATAGACGCCGAACACGTGGAAGCTGTGGTTTGGTACCGCCCCGACCGGGATCGCCTCCGCCAGATACCCCCAGCCCTTGCCGGTCCGTTTCCGGAAGCGGTCGAGCAGGGACTTCCCGAAGGCCTGCATGTCGATCGTGTCGAGCAGGCTGCCCCCCAGCCAGTAGGCCTCGACGACTCGACGGTCGAGCGGCGACCGGATTCCGGTGGCGCCGGCGATGAACTCGAGATACGGCCACGCTCCCGAGAAACCCTGGGCGAGCTGGACCAGGCCGCGATCGACGAATCCGCCCGAGCCGTAATCGAGGAGCGCTCGATGGTCAGCCGGGCCGCAGTAGCCGAGCTCGTTTGGCGGATAAGCGTAGCGGGAGAACAGGATCGCGCCGTTGGTCAGCACCTCCGGACCGTCGTCGGTCGGCTCGGGCAGGTCCAGCGGGGCGGTCGGCGTCCAGGCGGGCGGGACGTCCAGGAACGGGTTCACGACGCGCTCTCCCGGTAGCCCGCCGGGGTATAAACGTCCTCGTCGAACGTGAAGTCGGCGAACGGATCGTCACCCCCCTCACCGAGGACGGCCAGGGTCGAACGGGCGTCCGCGACTTCCTCCTCGGTCATCTTCTGGAGGGCAAACCCGAGATGGATGAGGACCCACTCACCGGGTGCCGGGGGATCTTCCTCCAGCAGGGCCATGTTGATGTCCCGAACGACGCCCTCGACGTCGACCCGGCCGATGTCGGGATGATCGGTCTGGAGCTCGACGACGCGGCCCGGGATTCCGAGGCACAACGCTCGATCCCTCCTTCAGTTCGCGGCTGAGCCGGCGGCCGCTGTCTGGGCGGGCCGGTATTCGATCGATTCAAGGAGCAGTTCGTCACCGCCGGAATAGTCCAGGGTCACGGCGCCGCAGCTCTGGCAGATGAGCGACATGTCGGAGGCCGATTCCGCCGTGCCACACGCGCGGCAGGTGCTGACGACGGGCATCTGGATCAGCTCCAGGATCGCGCCCTCGACCACCGTCCCGGCGCCGACCATTTCAAATGCCTGCTCCATCGGCCCCGAAGTCGCCCGGTGGAGGGTGCCGATCTGGACGCGCACGCGCGCCACGGGTCGTTCGCCGGCACGTTGCCGGACGGCGTCCACGATCCCCTCAACCAGGCCGAATTCATGCATCTGGCGGATCCATCCCCACGCGGCTCGTCTACATCTTGCGAATCCGAAGATAACGCTGAATGTCGGGCAGCGAGACGAGCGCAACGATGAGGATGAGCGCGACCACCACGGCCACGATCACGATCAGGATCTCCATCAGTCCTCCTTTGCTGCTTGTGGCCCTACATCGACCGCATTTGAATGTAGCGCCTCAGGTCCGGCAGTGACACTGCCGTGACGATACCGAGGGCAACAATGACGAGCAGAAGCGCAACACGAATGACCACCATCCCGAGTACCTCCCTATCGGCCGGCGGGCGCCGGCGCTGCGACTGGCGATGCCACGACGGCATCATGGATCAAGTCAAGAGCGATCGCCACGGCCCCGTCAACCGCGCCCTCGACCGTCGGGCTGAGCCCGATGTCTTCGTCGAGAGTCTCCGGCTCGCAGCCAAGGATGACGGTGGGGACCGGTGCGCCGCCGATCGACGCGAGATAAGCGAAGACGGCCATCGGCTCCATCCCGTGGGCGTCCGGGATGGCGCCGCTGGCGCCGACCTGGTCGGGTTCAAGGATATAGATCGTGCCGGGCGCGCCGCCTCGTGACAGGGCATCGATCAGGATGAGCCGATCGTAGCCTTCGAGCAACTCGTAGGCGAGGTGGATCCCGCGGATCCCGAAATCGGACACGGTGACACCGTCCGGGATCGGCTTTGTGGCCAGCCTCCGGACGACCTCCACGCCGAACGCGTCGTCGGACAGGAAGATATTGCCGATCCCGGCGACCAGAACCTTGGTCATCGCCGAGCGTCCGATCGCGCTGGACGCTCGAGGACGATCGGGGCCGGGCCGGCGCCAGGCGCTGCCGGCTCCAGCGGCTCGAGCTCGTCGGGCGCGAAGTAGAAGTAGCGACCGGACGCGCGCTGGAGGTCGTTGGCCGGGTCGTCGTCGAGGGTCACCGCGACGTGCATTTCGTCATCGACACTCTCGTACACGGCTTCCACGGTGGCCAGCCGGCCGGTCAGGAAGTAGTCCATCGAATCGGCCGACCGGTTGGGCCGCAGCCGGACGGAGGCCCCCTTGGAGACGGTCATGCCGGCAATCTCGATGGCGGCGCGATCCGGCGGGACACGCGCGTCGGGCTCCCAGACGGACGGCGGCAGGTCTGACCCCTCGCGTTCAGGGAGTCCGACCGAGGACGCCGTAAAGGTCGGCCAGTCGGGCGCCTCGAGATCAGGTGACCAGGGCCGGATCGCGTCGCCCGCCTGGGTCGTGCCCGTTTCATGGCTCGTCGTCTCGCGCAGATAGCGAATCGCTCCGTGGAGGCGATCGAGAATCTCGGGCGGCATGTCGTCAGCGGCATCGATGATGGCCCTGGCGCGCGGGTCCGTCGCCCGGGCTGCCCGCTTCTCGTCGTCGCTCAGGGTCATGATCCGCAGGGTCAGGATCTCGTCGATCTCCGTGCTGTCGAACAGGCTGCCCTGGCTCTCCTTGGCGATCGTCGGATAGTCGTACAGGATGATCGGCGAGGACAGCAGCAGGTCACGCGCACCCTCTTCGCCAACCAGGACGGGCCACGTCTTCAGGTTCGTGCAGCCGGCCGACGCCTCGACCGCGCCGGGCGGTGGATCGATGAGCGACACGAACGAGCCGTTCAGGATGGCAAGCAGGGTGTGGCAACCGAGCAGCGATCTGCGCAGGGCTTCATCGCGTCGGGCAGCGCCGGCCGGCGAGGTCGTCAGGTTCTCGACCCGGACGCGCAGCCGGGTATAGCCGCCCACGCGTTCCGCACTGACCCGGAGGAGCCCGTCGATCGGCCAGCGTGTTCGAATGATCCGGCCGGCCAGGACCCCGCCCTCGTCAAGGACGACCTCTGTCGACTCGCCGCCGGGGATCGCGAACGAAATGGCCTGCTCGGAGCCGCACAGGGCATCAAGGGCGAGGTTCGTTGCATCGACCTGGCCCTCTGTCGCCTCCTCCCAGCTCAGCAACTCGTCACCGGCGACGTCGAGCGAGGCCACCGCCGAGAAGCCTCCGGGCGCATCCGGATCGACCGCTTCAACCGAGCGCGCCTGAAGCTGCAGGAAGCGGACCCGGACGTCGACCCGCGGCTCCCCGCCGGCCTCGATCAGGCATTCGGTCTGCATCTCCCAGGTCTCGGACCCGTCTGCGAGACTATGGTCGCGCGGAGCCACGACCCCGAACTGGAAGCGAACCCGGTTCTTGTCGGAGGACGACCGGTACGGATAGAGGAGATAACCCTCGTACAGGACCGCGTCGGCGACGCTCTGGGCGGCCTCGAAGGTCATGCCGGCTCTCGCTCGTCGGCGCCGGCCCGCTGGAGCAGGACGTCGATCGTTTCGTCCCAGGTCGTGATGACCGCATGGCCCTTGAAACGGTGCAACGCGTCGAACGTGTCACGGCGCAGCCGCAGCCAGGCGCTGTCCGGGTAATAGGCGTTCATGACATCGCGCCACAGCCGCACCGGCAGCCGGAAGTTGGCCTCCTGGTTCCAGGCAATCTGGTCGAAGGCGATGCCGTTGTCGGTCTGGGCGAAGACCGATCCGCTGAACTGGAGCAGCAGCGGGATGTCGCCTTCGTCGAGCGCGTGGAAGTACTTCGCGGAGGCGACCTCGAAGTCGTACGAACACTGGAGCGGAAGATCGATCTCGATCGCGCCCTCGAACGCCGGGACCATCGCCCCGACGTGCGTCCAGAGGATCGTCCGCAACGTGTCGCCCCAACGCGCAGGCTCGCCGAACAGCTCGTAGAGCCGCGCCTCCTCGGCTGCATCGTAGTGGCGCCGCTGCGACTCGATCTGGACCTGGACCTTCAGGCCGACGGCGTGGATCCGCGCCCCGGTCGCGTCGCGAATGCCGATCCGGAGCATGAGCGTCGGGACAACCGCATACGGCTCCACGCGAGCTCCGATGACCTGGAAGCGTAGATCGCTCATTCGTGGATAGCCACGCGCGGCGGCCGGCTCCGCTCGGTCAGCCTCGCGAAGAACGCTTCGATCTCGCGCCACGCTTCCTCGCCACCGTCGAACCCCTTCCAGTAGCGCCGAATGAGACCGACCAGCTGGTAGCAGGCATCGATGGGGACCACGTAGCAGCGCTTGTCCGCGTTTCGCGGGCGGAAGACGAGGAGTGCCTGAACGTCCGGAAGCATCGAGCGGAGCATCGGATTCGCGGCGACGATCTCGTCCCAGGTGTCGAGCGGCAGCAGGGACTCGGTCGCCCCGGCTGGGCTGGGATAGAAGGCAACGGCCCGCCCAAGGTCGGTCTGGTGGAAGAAGAAGGCCATCGCCACCGGGATCTGGAGGGCCTCCCATTGACCGTCGCTCAGCTGAAAGTCGGGGTCGAAGGTCGTGTCCTCGGGAACCGCGCGGTACTTGCCGCCGGCGGCGCCATCGGGCGCGAACAGGAACCAGCAGCCGCGACACGTGCACATCAGGCTGCGAGTCTCGACGTTGACCACGTGCGAGTGCTCGTCGCGTAACGGCTCGGCGCAAAATTCGCACAGTTCGCCAGGGCTGGCGCGCCGCTTGGGTTCCAGGAAGCGCCGGAGGTCAGGCCCTGGCGCCTGCGCCGAACGGCTGCGCGGTACGAGGAAGCGGCTCAGGCCCTCGACCGACCCGCCGCCATTGCTCCGACCCTCCATGGTCGGCTCAGGCCGACCAGGCCGAGGCCACCGGAACGGGCACCGCGATCCGGATCTGGCCAGCCTCGGTGAGGAGCGGCAGCGGGTCGAGATGGAACGCCCCATCGCCGACCGACCGACCGGCGAGACGGATGTCGAAGCCGTGCCCGCAGGTTCGACAGGTCAGGACCGCCTCGGCCAGGCGGCCGGTCTCCAGGGCGGAACGACAGTTCGGGCAAAGATCGCGGTAGGCATACACGTCGTCCCCGGCTCGGCAGAGGACGAGACGCATCCCGCCGAGCTCGACCGAGGTGAGCCCGTTCGGCGTCGTCGGGACGTTCGCGTCGAGGGCCAGCCACTCAGTGCGGGTGGCCACTACCGGTTCGGCATGACCTCCAGCGCCGTTCGCTCCGTTGCGGGTCCCAAGCTGGATGAGCTGGGTTGTCGGTGGCGCCTCGACGCCCTCGGCTTCGATGCGGGCAATCTCCGGAGCGGCATCGAGGATCGCCTTTTCGATCGCGTAGTTCAAGGTCACCGTCGACGACGGACAGCTGGAGCAGCTGCCCTCCATCCGTAGCCGAACAGTATCGCCCTCGATGGCCACGATCTCGACGTCGCCGCCGTGCGAGCCAAGATAGGGACGGACCCGGTCCAGCGCATCCTGAACGCGAGTCGGAAGATCGAGCGGATGCAGATCGTGGATGACCAGGAGGCTGCTGACCAGCTCATCCTTGATCAGGCTGTCGAGCAGGGCGCCTTCGAGCAGATCCGCCTCATCGGCCGTTTCCAGAATCCGGCGGATCCCCGCCCCATAGAACTGCATCAGCAGGCTGACCAGGTCTTCGGTGCGCTCACTAAGCCTCGGATCGGCGATGGCACCGATCTCGGCCAGGAGCGTGCCGACACGCTCAGCGACACGACGAGCGTCGAGGGGTTCCTCGACGCTCGTCGGCTGGTGTTGCAGCGCGTCCGCAACCTCGGGCCCGACGCGATCTGCGACGGTCATGTCTGCTCGAGCATGGCCGGCGAGTGTTGGCGCTCTAGGATCGTTCCGCCACCGTCGTACATGTGAACGCCGCAGGGCAGGCATGGATCGAAGCTGCGGACGGTCCGCATGATGTCGATCCCCTTGAACTTCGCTCGGTCGTTCTCCTCGAAGATGGGAAGGCCCTGGACGGCATCCTCGTATGGGCCAACCGTCCCGAACTTGTCGCGGGGGTTGGCGTTCCAGGGTGTCGGCGGATAGGGATGATAGTTCGCGATCTTGCCGCCGCGAATGACCATGTGATGGGACAGCACGCCGCGGACGGCCTCGGTGAACCCGACGCCGATCGCCTCTTCCGGCACCTTGAACGGGGTCCACGTCTTGGTATGGCCGGCGCGGACCTCCGCGAGCGCCTTCTCGATGAAGAAGAGGGCACAGCCGGCGGCGTAGGCCTGGAAATACGTCCGGGCGCGGTTTCGCTCGATCGTGTTGCTCCACTGCGGGATCTTCCACTCGAATGACTTCTCGGGCAGGAGCGCCGTTCGCGGGAAATTGATCTGGACGCTGTTGCCGGTCGCCTTGACGAAACCGATGTCGACGAGACCGGACAGGGCAGTCGACCAGAGGCGGGCGAGCGGCCCGCCGCCAGTGTCGAGGGCCAGGTGCTTCTTGTCACCCGCTTCGCCCTCGTGATACCAGCGCGGCGACATGACCCAGCTGTACTTGCCGTCGAAGTCGCGCTTCTGCGGATCCGGGATCGTGCTCTGGTTCCAGGGGTGGTCCTGGGAGATCGGGTTACCCAGCGGGTCCTTCTGAACGAAGGTCTCCTGGTCCTGCCACTCCTTGTAGTAGGAGCTTCCGAGGAGGATGCGAATGCCGAGATTGATCTTGACCAGGTCATTGGTGACGAGCTTGCCGTCGACCACGACGCCGGGCGTGACGTACATCGCCCGACCCCAGGCCGTCATGTCCTTGTACTCGAAGTTGCAGACGTCCGGGTCGTTGAAGGCGCCCCAGCAGTTGAGCAGGATCCGGCGATTGCCGACCTGCTCGTAGCCGGGCATGGCCTCATAGAAGAAGTCGAACAGGTCGTCGTGCATCGGCACGACGCGCTTCATGAACTCGACGTAGCGCATCAGCCGGATGTAGTAGTCGGTGAACAGCTGGATCGTGGCCGTCGTCCCGACGCCGCCCGGATAGAGCGTCGACGGATGGACGTGCCGGCCCTCCATCAGGCAGAACATCTCGCGGGTGTAGCGACTGACCTGGAGGGCCTCGCGGTAGAACGCCCCTTCGAACGGGTTGAGCGAGCGCATGATGTCGCCGATCGTCCGGTAGCCGTGCTCGGACGCATGGGGCGCCTCGGTCTTGTTGGCCAGCTCGAGTACGCTTGGATTCGTCTCCCCGACCATCTTCGCGCAGAAGTCGACCCCGACCAGGTTCTCCTGGAAGATGTTGTGGTCGAACATGAACTCGGCTGCCTCGCCGAGGTTGATGATCCATTCACCCAGGTGCGGTGGTACGACGCCATAGGCCATGTTCTGGTTGTAGACCGAACAGGTGGCGTGGTTGTCACCGCAGATCCCGCAGATACGGCTGGTGATGAAGTGGGCGTCGCGGGGATCCTTGCCCTTCATGAAGATGCTGTAGCCGCGGAAGATCGACGACGTGCTGTGACACTCGACGACCTTCTTGTTGCCCCAGTCGATCTTGGTGTAGATCCCAAGGCTGCCCACGATCCGCGTGATCGGATCCCAGTGCATTTCGACCAGGTTCTCGGTCTGGGCAGCTGACCTGCCTGGCGCGACGGTTGCCATCGTGGCCATCTCCTCCTTACAGCCCAGCCGCGCAGCCGGTCGGCCGCCGGGTGATCATGTCCGCGTCCGTTTCGGGCGTTCCGGTCACGACGACCACGGCCGTCGGTACCCGGTGGTCAGCTCCTTGCGGCGGTGGCGCCACTTCGGCTCCTTGTCGACGGTCCGGGCGGTCATCCCGCGAAGGCCTCGGATCAGGCCACCGTAGGCCCCGCTGGCCGCGGTCGAAACACGGGCGCCGGGCGGCTCATCCATGAACGGCATGAACTTGTCCGGGAAGCCCGGCATCGTGCAGCCAATGCAGATGCCGCCCACATTGGGGCAGCCGCCTACGCCATTGATCCAACCCCGCTTGGGGACGTTGCACTTGACCACCGGTCCCCAGCAACCGAGCTTGACGATGCACTTCGGTGAGCCGTATTCGGTGGCGAAGTCGCCCTGCTCGTAGTAGCCGGCGCGGTCGCAGCCCTCGTGGACAGTGGCGCCGAACAGCCATGTCGGCCGGAGCTCTTCGTCGAGCGGGATCATCGGTGCGACGCCGGCCGCCTGGTAGAGCAGGTAGAGGAGCGTCTCCGAGAAGTTGTCGGGGTGGGTCGGGCAACCCGGGATGCACACGATCGGGATGCCGGCCTTGGACTTCCAGTTCCAGCCGAGATAGTCCGGCACGCCCATGGCTCCGGTCGGGTTGCCGGCCATCGCGTGGATGCCGCCGTATGCGGCACAGGTTCCGGCGGCAACCACGGCGAGGGCCTTCGGCGTCAGCCGGTCGAGCCACTCGCTCGTCGTCATGGGCTGGCCCGTGGCCGGGTTGTTGCCGAACCCGCACCAGTAGCCTTCCTTCTTGATCGACTCATTCGGGATCGAGCCCTCGACCACGAGGACGAATGGGTCGAGCTCGCCGCGGTCGGCCTTGAAGAACCACTCGATGAAGTCGTCCGCCCCGCCGACCGGTCCGTTCTCGAAGTCGATCAGGGGCCAGTGGACCGCGATCTTCGGGAGCCCGGGCAGGGCACCCAGCGCGATCTCCTCGATGCTGGGCTGGGTCGCCGCCGTGAGCGCCACCGAATCTCCGTCGCAACTCAGCCCAGCGTTGATCCAGAGAATATGGATGACGGGATCGGTCACCGTCCCGCCGCTCGGGGCCGCAGCAGCAGCCGCCATCGTCGTTCCTCCTTCGTTCTCGCCTTGCTGACGTTGATTGCCGCGCTCAACGCTCCTCGCCGACCACCGCCTCCTCCGAGGTGAGGCCCAGGGCCTCGGTGTGGCCGTAACGATCGAGGAATCCGTCGATCGAACGCTTGCTCGCACGAACCGTCACGACCCAGGAATCCAGAAGGTGTCGCCCCGCCGTCGTCAGCGCGTAGACGCGGCGCGGGGGCCCGCTTGATGAGATCTGCCACGTTGAGTCGACGGCTTGATCACGCTCGAACACCCGGAGGGTTCGATAGAGCCACCCTGAGTCGCCCGAATCGAATCCGAACTCGGTGAGCCGCTCGAGCAGGTCGTAGCCGTGAGCCGACCGCTCACTCAGCAGGAGCAGGATGCAGGCCCTGAAGAAGCTGCCCGATCCACCAGCCGAGTACTGGGTGGCCGGGGCTCGTTCCGGCTGAAACACTTCGATCAGGGTCGGGTGGTACGTTTCCGAGCGCCGAGTCAGGCGGTTGGCGCGCGGGCGATCGAGCGCGGCTCCCCGCAGATCGTGCATTGCGACCTCGACAGCGTCTTGCCCGGACGTACAGGACCTGGCACGTTGCGTCCCAATGACAGGATCATAGGCTCGATTACGGATCAGGTAACGCATCCAGACACATACGGTTAGTTACAATGTTCGGGCTGACTCATTGACAAACGGCTATGCGTCGCTGGGGCAGAGGAGGAGTCCATGGCCGTCACGATCGGTCAGATCGGCACGTTTCTCGCCGTCGCTCGCACGGGTTCGATCAAGGACGCTGCCGCGGAGCTGGTCGTCAGCCAGCCGTCTGTGTCGGCCGCGATCTCGGCGCTGGGCGCCACGCTCGGGGTCCAGCTGACCGAGCGCGTCGGGCGAGGGATCCGCCTCACCCCAAGCGGTCGGGCTCTCCTCCCATTCGCGATCGACATCCTGGGCCTCCTTGAGCAAGGGCAGCTCGCTGCCAGGGAGGCTGTGGCGATCGCGCATCGGCGCATTCGGATCGCGGCCGTCTCGGCCGCCGGCGAGCACCTTGTTCCAGCCATCATCAGGGCGTTCACCGATGAGCATCCGGAGATCGACATCGACCTGCACGTCGCGAATCAGACGCGGATCTTCGATCTCGTCCTCTCTCGGGAGGTGGACGTTGCCTTTGGCGGTCGCCCGCCTCCCAATGGACGTCTCGTCGGGGCACCATTCGCCGTCAACGAGTTGGTTGCGATCGCGAGCATCGGCGATCCGCTCGTTCGTCGCGAAGGTGCTTCCCTTGAGGATCTCGCGGCTCGGACGTGGCTCGTACGCGAGCCTGGCTCCGGGACTCGAAGGCTCGTCGAGGACGTCCTGGTCTCGCGCGACCTGCACCCACGACGGTTGACCATGGGCTCGAATGGAGCGATCAAGCACGCCGTTCGATTTGGCCTTGGCGTCTCAATCCAGTCTCGAATCGCGGTTGAATTGGAGCTCGCCGCCGGGGTACTGGGGGAGGTTCGTCTCAACGACGCACTTCCCGAGCGACACTGGTACCTGCTGCGACCATTGCGCGGTCCTCGACGCGGCATCGTGGACGCCTTCGCCGAGTTCGTCTTGCAGCGTGGCCCGCACCTCGCCGCCCCGCCGCGAACCAGATGAGCGACCCCTGACGCGATGACCCGGTCAGACCTCGATGGAACTGCCGCTTGAGGCAGCGTAATCGAGGTCCCTGGCGCCTGATTCCCGAGCGGCGGTCTGGAGCATTTCGTCGATCTGCCATGCGGAGTCGCCGCCATCGGCGAATGCGATGGCCTCGGCAGCTTCGGCCTCGGAGATCAATGCAACTGCGAAACCAAGGTGCGTCGCCACCCAGTCGCCAACCTGCGGCCGCTCGCCGTCGAGCAGGCCCAGGTGGACCGATCTGATTGTCCCGGCGACGTCGACGCGCACGATGTCGGGACGTCGAGGCGGAAGCTCGACGACGCGTCCAGGAAGCTCGATGCACATAGGTCGCTCTTCCTCGATCCGGGGGCTCAGTTCGCCATCGGGGCCACGAGCCTGGCAGCGAGGGCGACGACCCGATCGGCGGCCGCGGGAACCGCCCGGGCCACGGCCGGGCTGAGCCGCTCGTCCATCGCATCGGTGTCCTTTGGCTGGCAGCCCACGATCCGGACGATCTGCGGCAGCGCTCCAAGCGACCGCGCGAGCAGGAATATCCGATGCGGCTCCGCAAGGTGCAGGTTCTGGAACAGGGTGCGCCACTCTGCCGAGTCGATCGCGGACGGTTCCGGGACATCTGGCTTCAACACCCAGAGTGTCCCGGGCGCAGCCCCCCGATCGACGGCGTCGACGACAACGAGGGCGTCGTAACCGTCCATCAGCTGCTGGACCACGGTCATGCCGCCGATCCCGGTCTCGATGAGATCAACGCCCTCAGGCAGGCTCCGTCCCTCCAGCTCGCGCGCCACGGCTACCCCGAAGCCGTCGTCGTGACGGAGCATGTTGCCGACACACGCGATGAGCACCCGGGCCTTCACGCTGCGGCCCCCACCAGGCAACCAATCCGAACCTCGCCGGCCTCGACGGCGATCGGCACGACCCCCAGCCCAGGCCCGTCTGATCCGAGTCGCTTGCCGCCCCGCAGATCGAACCGGCAGCCGTGCCACGGACAGACCAGGACTCCGACCTCGACGGTTGCCGATCCGAGGGTCAGCGGACTGCCTGGACATCCATCGCGGTACGCATAGAACTCGCCGTCGACGTTGGCGACAATGACGGGATCGCCATCGACCATCACCGCCCGCACCGTCGCAGGTGCGAGTTCGCTCGCGTCGAACACGCGCTGCCAGACCAGCGCCGGGCGCCGCTTTGGACGGAGACTGTCGAGCGGGATGAAACCCGGGGGCGCCTGTGGGCCGCCATGATCGTGGCCGTGTCCATGGCCCCCGGCCGGTGCCTCGACAACCTCCATCCGCTCAAAGTCGGGCAATCCGTCGCGCAGGGCACCCTCAACGACATGTCGAAGGGTCGCGCTCGATCCCTGGCAGCCGGAGCAGGCACCCGACAGCCGGACGCTGACGACACCGGCCTCCGCTTCGATCACGGTCAGGCTGCCGCCGTGAGACTCGATGTACGGCGCGACCGTCGCCAGGACGGCTTCGGCCCGCTGGCGCTCACCGCCTTCGCCAAGGTCGTACAGGTCGAAGAGCAGCTTCACCTCCGGGTCGTCGAGGGCGCGAGCCTGCAGACCCGCGACCTTCAGCAATTCCCCGAGCCGGCGCAGCCCGGCGCGATGGACATGGTCGATCGACTGAAGAAGCTCGAAGACGCGCGCCTGAAGGGCCTCATCCGGATCGGACTCAAAGGCCGCGATCATGTCGGTCAGCCGATCGAGCTCGTCGGCTAGCCGTTCCGGCAGCGGCTCAGGCTCCATGAGCGATCTCTGTCCGACCCGGACATGGATCCGCGGATCGTTTCGGGTCCTGGCACCAGCAGCCCGGTCCACACTCACCGTGGCCGGCTCGCGTCAATCCTTCGAACTCGTCCCGAAAGCTCCGTCCGCCCTCCTGGGCGCCCAGCGACGTCAGCTCATAACGGGCTCGCCGGCCTGGGGTGTGCGCCACGTACCCGTCGTTCGCCAGCGCCTCGAGCTGTTCGTGGACGACGGCAGGCTGCGCAACCAGGAACATGGCAAGTTCGAGCGGGTCGACATCCGGGGCCAGTCGCTCGCCGCGCATCCAGTACATCGCCTGAAGGATCTCTGATCGCCAGTAGAGTGCCTCCAGGGCATAGCGGCCCGCGTGTGGCCTGCGGGTAGCGCGACCTGTCGTCATGCCAAGATCTCGGTCACCGCTTCTCGGACGAGCCGATCGACCCGCTCGACGGCGAATTCGACCGGCGGGCTCAGCTCGGCGCCCCAGTCATCGTCACGAGGCTCCACCTCGATGATCAGCGTGTCGTCGGGCAGCGCCGCAAAGTGATCCAGCACGGTCAACAGCGTGTCGAGGCTGATGATCCCGGTGAGCGCTTCACCGACTCGCTCCTGTACCTCGTCGGGGGTCCGTGGCGGATGCGCCCAGCGGATCCGCCGCACGGTGCCCGGCGGATCGCCCCGTTGCACGCCGGCAACGAGGACAGCCGCGCTGTACGGAGGCCCCGCCTGGAGGGCATGGAGCACGTGAATCGCCCCCGCACTCAGGTCCTCGATGTCAACTCCGGCTGGCCAGCTGCCGTCGCGGATGCGCGCGACGAGGTGTGGACCGAACGACAGGTCGCGCAGGTTCGTGTAGCCCACCCCACCGACCAGCACGCGCCGCGCCGATCCAGGGGCATCCGGGACCGTCTCGTTGCCCAGCTCGATCACGTTACTCGTCGAGCTCGCAGGCGCAGGTCGTGACCTCCTGGACGATCGTCCTCGTCCCCGCGTACACGTGGGTCGTACACGGCATGCACGGATCGAAGCTCCGGATCGTGCGCAGGATATCGATCGCCTTGAAGTCGTCCGGCGTGTCGAATTGTTCGAGGATCGGCGTGTTCATAACCGCCTCCTCGTACGGCCCTGGCTTGCCGAACGGGTCCATCGGCGAGGCGTTCGTCGTCGATGGCGTGTTGATCTGGTAATTGGTGATGATGCCCTTGTCCATGGTCAGGTGGTGGGCGAGGTATCCGCGGCCGGCGCCCCACAGGCCCACACCGATCCGTTCGTCACGCGGTACCTTGAAGTCGACCGAGACCCGGGTGTCGCCCTTCTTCATGAGGTCGTACGCCGCGAGCAGGTTATTGAGCGCGACCAGGGCCGTGTAGGGCTGCGAGAAGGCGCGCGCGAGGTTGCGCTCGATCGCGTTGTTGTCCGTCGGGACTGTCCACTCCAGGACCATCTCCGGCAGGGCTCCCTTGGGCAGGGTCAGTCGGATGCTCGTGCCCGTCGCCTCGATGAAGGGGTTGTCCGGCACCTTGCCCGCGACCGCCGTCAGCCACAGGCGGGCGTAGGCACCCGCCTCGAGGACCTCGCGGTCCCAGCGTGGCGAGGTGGACCAGGTGTACTTCTCCTTCCAACTGCGCCCCTGCGGCGCCGGCAGCGTCTCCTTGTTCCACGGGTGATGCGGGCTGAGCGGATTGCC
>JBKKDW010000292.1:0-4284 GCA_046708025.1 Candidatus Limnocylindrales bacterium | reverse complement strand
TGAAGCGTGGCTCGGTCGTGGGCGGCGGCAACGAGCTGGTCGACGCCATGTACGCCGGCCCGAAGGTGACGCTGCGCCCATTCCATGACCAGGTCATCGAGCTGACCCGAGGATTCGGCAGCGATGTGGACCTGGCGCCCAAGCAGGCGTACGTCAGCCTGCGCCGCTCAAGGCAATTCGGTACCGTGGGCCCCGGCCCGCGGGGAGTGTTGGAGATCGGCCTGAATCTCGCGGGTGTGGAACCCGCGGGCCGGCTTGAAGCAAGTGGCGGGATGTGCACCCACCGGGTCCGCCTGTCGTCCAGCGACGAGCTCGATGCCGAGGTCATGGGATGGCTCCGCGAGGCCTACGAGCGAGCTTGAATGGTTGCCCTCGTACACGTACGCGATGGTTCGGCCCAGGAAACGGGCGACGAAAGCCATCCGAGAGCCGACCCTCGCCGGCCTCGCGGCGTCGACAGTGCTCATCATTCCACCTCATCTGCTCATGCACGATCATTCGCCAACGGTGGCCGCGGCCAACGGGTCGGGTCCTGGGTCACCACCACTCGCCGCGACTGCCAATCGCGCGAAGTAGTGATGCCAGCCTCCGGCGTGCTGGTCGCGGATCGGCTCGGTGGGGAGGCCCCGATGGACGAGTCGGACGACGGTTTCCTCGTGCTCCTGAGTAAAGGTCACCTCGACGGTCGTCGAGCCGGGCGGCACGTCCGGGTTCCCGACCCACCCCCACGTAAAGACGAGTCGGTCGGGCTGTTCGACGACGAGATATGTGCCCTCGACGACCGCCTGGCCCGGCATCCGCACCCGATAGAGGCCACCTGGGCGCGGATCGAGCACCGCGTCATCGCCCTTCCACAATCGGTATAGCGCGGCATCGGTAAAGAACGCGAAGACGGTCTCGGGGCGGGCGCGCACCCGTGTCTCAGCCTCGAGTCCAAACAGCGGATCGACGATCACGACTCCCTCGCTCGTTCTTCAACCTCGGCCAGAAGGCGGAGCGTGTCGAGGTCCGACACCCACATCAATCGGATGACCTCGGCCAGCGGGCCAAGCGCTCGCCGATCCGCTCGGTAATACCGACGGGTACCTTCGCGTCGCTCCGTGACCGCCCCTGAGCGGCGCAGAACAGCGAGGTTCTGTGAGATCGCCGGCCAACTCACGGTGAAATGAGCGGCGATCTCGCCGGCCGACAGTTCGCGCTCCCAGATGAGCCCGAGGATCGCGCAACGACGCGGACTCGCGACGGCCTTGAGCAACGCCGACTCCATGCGTTCTAATTTAAGACTCTGGTTTAGCATTGACAAGTCCCATGACCGAGAGCAATCTTTAAGGGCACACTTAATAAGCACCGATCATGAAGGAGCGAGGATGAACGGACCGATGTTGCACGCCTTCGATATCGATGCCGACGCCGAGTCGGTCTATGAGGCGGTCTCGACCAGGGCCGGCGTGGCCGCATTCTGGACGTCCGACCTTGACCTCGAACCGGTCACAGGCTCGGTCGCTCGCTTC
This sequence comes from Candidatus Limnocylindrales bacterium, assembly GCA_046708025.1. Lineage (GTDB taxonomy): Bacteria > Chloroflexota > Limnocylindria > Limnocylindrales > CSP1-4 > SPCO01. The sequence goes on along the minus strand of JBKKDW010000292.1, from coordinate 2,773 downwards.
GGGTTCCCAGGCGCGCCTGTCGATCTTCGGATGCACATCGACGATCTCGAGCCCGGACGGCTCATCCGCTGGAGCTGCCTCGGCGACTTCCCGTATTGGGCGGGTACCACGGTCACGTGGCAGCTGTCGCCAGCGACCGCCGGCGGTACGACTGTGTTGTTCCGCCACGAAGGCTGGCCAGACGACTATCCGGAGCTGGAGTACGCGAGAGTCAGCTATACGTGGGCCCGAATCGTCGGTGCCCTCAAGGCGTTCACTGAAACCGGGATCAGTCAGCCATTCCTCGGGTGAGAGCCCGGGTCGCCGATGCGACCGGGATCAGCTCCCGCGGTAGGTCGTGATCGAGTAGGGCGCCAGCAGAAGGGGCACGTGGTAGCTGCGGGCGGTATCGGATACACGCACATCCAGGGAGACCCGTCCGAAGAATCGCCCGGCCTCGGCCGCGTCCGAATCGGCGTCGGCCGCTCGATCCTCGGCCGCCCGATCCAGGTCGAACTCGAGCCGATACTCGCCGATCGCGAGCGGGCGCTCGAGCAGATCGCGGACTCGCCCGTCGGCGTCGGTCCAGGCCTGGGTCAAGCGCAGCGGCCGGCCATCGTCGCTCAACCGGTAGAGGGTAACCGGTACGCCGACCGCCGGCGTACCCCGCTCCGTGTCCAGGACGTGGGTCGAGATCGTCGGAGCCGGCTGATTCGCGCCGAGCGCCACGCTATCCTCCGCACATGGGTACCTTGCAGATCACCGTCGGCGACCTCCACTGTAGCGCCCGATGGGAGGAGGCGGCACCCCGGACGATCGAGGCGATCCGTCGGATGCTCCCGATCGAATCGAAGCTGATCCACTGCCGCTGGACCGGCGAGTCGACCTGGATCCCGTTGGGCGACTTTCGCCCTGGCCTCGACTACGAGAACCACACCTCTCACCCGGCCCCTGGCCAGCTGGCCATCTACCCGGGCGGCATCAGCGAGTGCGAGATCTTCTTTCCGTACGGCGGCTGCACGACGGCGTCGAGAGTGGGGCCGCTCGCGGCCAATCACTTCGCGACCGTCGTCCCTGACGAGGGCTGGCAAGACCTGCTGCGCGAGATCGGCCGGCGATGCCTGTGGGATGGCGCCCAGGACATCCGGATCGTCGAGGTGGGCTGAGTCGTGGACGGTAGTGCGATGGCGATCCTGATCGCCATCTTCATCGTCATCCTCATCGTGGTGAGCGCGAATCGGCGTGGCAGCCGGGGTGTTGACGAGCCTGATGACCGTGGACCGTACTCGGCCGCGATGGCGGCTCGCAGCGACTTCGCCGCGCTGGGGACGACAATCGACAAGCCGCCTGGCAGTGATCCCAGGGAAGCGCCGGATCCCGAGGAGGGAGGACCGACGCCTGGACGGTAATGCGATCGCGATCATTGTCGCCATCGCTATCGCGATCGTCTTCGTGTTGGGGCTGATCTCGAGCCGCCGGGCCCGGCGAGACGGCGAGGCGTCCCCTGGTTTCCGCAAAACTGCGCCCATGGACTGGTACATGGCCGTTCGAGCCGGCCGGGCGGGTGATGGCTGGCGGTCCACGCTCAGGGAGAGGCTGAGGTCGGCCGTCCGGGTCGGAATTCAATCCTTACCAGTCTGTTGGAGACTGGATGCGAGGATCAGCGAAGCTAGTTGGCCCTCGGCAGCGTGACCCGACTCCTGATCCACGGAGGGACGGTCGTCAGTGCAGGTGGCTCGCGACGTGCTGATGTCGCCGTCGAGGGCGGCCGGATCACTGCCATCGAGCCGGATCTGGGCACGAGCGCCGTCCTGGGCGGCGAGGTCATCGATGCGACCGGCCTGCTCATCCTGCCAGGCGCCATCGATGTCCACACCCACGTGCGCGTCGCGACGGACGCCGAGCCGGACCGCTTCTTCCGGGATTCGGTCGCAGCCGCGTTCGGCGGCACGACGACGTTCCTGGCGTTCAACAACCCGGGGACGGGCTCGTCGGCTGCAGCCGAGCGTTCCTTGCTGACCGGGCTACGTGAGTGGCGCGCCGCCACGGAGTCGGACAGCGCGATCGACTACGGGGTCAGTCTCGCGATCAGCGGCCGGATGGACGATCCGATCGGTGAACTCCCGGCGGTGGTCGATGCCGGTGTGCCGACGTGCAAGGCGTTCATGGTCTTCGACTTCCGGCTGGATGATCGGCGCCTGTACGACGCGATGCGAGTCATGGGCGAGCGTGGCGGGATGCTGCAGGTCCATTGCGAGGACCCGGTGCTGGTCGACGCCGCAGTCAGTGCTGCGCTTCAGCGTGGTGACGTGTCACCCCGCTACCACGCTACAACGCGACCAAGCTACGTCGAGGCGGTCGCGACCGCGCGGGCGATGGCCTTCGCGCGGATGGCCAGCGCACCGGTCCACGTCGTCCACCTCTCATCGGCCGCCGCGCTCGAGGCGGTGCGCAGCGCGAAAACGGCCGACGTCAGGGTCTCCGCGGAGACCTGCCCGCACTACCTGGTTCTCACCGACGATCGCTACGACGACCCCGACCCGGCCTCGTGCGCGCGGTTCATCATTTCGCCGCCACTTCGAACGCCGGCGGATCGGGCCGCGTTGTGGACCGGGCTGGCCGACGGCTCGCTCGACCTCGTCGCCACCGACCATGTCCCCGACCGCCTCTCGGTCGAGAAGGCCGAGGCCGCCAGTGGCGTCCCATTCGACCGGATCAGCAACGGCGCCCCGGGCATCGAGACGCTGTTGACCCTGCTCTATTCCGAGGGAGTCGCGCGCGGCCGGCTGACGGT
>JBKKDW010000291.1:0-8259 GCA_046708025.1 Candidatus Limnocylindrales bacterium | reverse complement strand
AACTCGGGCAGTTCATCGAGGAACAGGACGCCCTGGTCGGCCAGGGTGATCTCGCCGGGCGAGAGACGCGGGCCACCGCCGACCATCGCAGCGTACGAGATCGTGTGATGAGGTGCCCGAAACGGCGGCCGTCGGCGCAGCTCCCGGATCGGGCCTTCGCCGGCCGCCGAGGCGACCACCGTCGCGGCTAACGCGCCAGCGTCGTCGAGCGGTGGCAACAACCCGGGGATCGTCCGCGCCAGCAGGGTCTTGCCCGAACCGGGCGGTCCGCTCAACAGCAGGCCGTGGCCGCCGGCGAGCGCGATCTCGAGGGCGCGCCTCGCCTCGGCCTGGCCGCGAACATCGGCGAGGTCGGGCACCTGCAGTCCGTCCGGGGCACCGCGCCCCGGCTGAGCCCCATCTGCCTGCTCGCCCGCTCGCTCGACCAGCTCGACCCTCGGCGGGGACGTGTTCGTGCGCCGTCGTCGACCGGCTCGGATCAGCTCGACTGCCTCGCTGAGCGTCTCGACACCGAACACCTGCATCCCGTTGACCAGGGTCGCCTCGTCGGCCGCGGCGGCGCTCACGACCACCCGCCGTATCCCCCGTCGCGCGAGTGCCGCGACCATTGGCAGGATTCCGGGCACCGGCCGAACCTCGCCGCCGAGCGACATCTCGCCGATCAGGGCGATCCTGCCCGGTCCCGCCCGAACCTGTTCGGAGCCGAGCAGGATCCCGATGGCCATGGCGAGATCAAGGGAGGAACCCGCCTTGCGCAGATCGGCTGGCGCGAGATTGACCGTGATCCGGCGTGGCGGGTGCACGTAGCCGGCATTGCGCAAGGCCCCGCGGACACGTTCCCGCGCCTCCTGGAGCGCGGCGTCGGCCAGCCCCACGATGGTGAAGCCGGGCAACCCGGGCGCGACGTCGACCTCGACCCGGATCAGCCGCCCATCCAGGCCATGGAGTGTCGCGGATGGAACAATGGCCAGCACACTGGGAAGGCTACTGAGGAGCCCTCACCCGGCGGTCATCCGCGCCTCACCTGGCGCTTATCAGGTCCGGCTTCCGCCCCCTTCCGCCCTCGCCGGTCTTGCCTCAGCGCGCCGAAACGGGGGCTCCCACCGTGGCGGCCGCCTTGTCAACAGTTCGGGCGAACTGCAGGAGCGAACCGCCCAGGGGCGAGTCGGCTTTTGTGTACATGAACGGGGCGCCCGAGTTGAGGGCGCTGATCGCGCCCCGATACTCGTTCACGACCTGGTGGTCAATCGTCCGCCTGAGCGCGCCCTCGGCGTTTTTGACGTTGATCCCGGTGAACGCGTTCGAGCGATTCAGGACGAGCTGGACCTTCGCCGGCGGGTAACCCAGGTGGTTCATCGTCTCGAGGATGAGCCGGACGTTCTTGAGGCATGACAGGTCCGCCGTCATCACCACGAAGACGATTTCGGCGGCCTCGAACACGCCCAGGTTGACATCGTCGAGGCGCTTGTCGACGTCGATCAGGACGTAGTCGTACATCGATGCCAGCATCTCGGTGATGAGCGGCAGGTGCTCGGGCCGGACCAGCTCGGCGGTTTCGGGCGACGGCGGGGCCAGCAGCAGGTCAATCCCCGAATCGTGCTTGACCATGACCGACTTGATCAGGTCCGGGTCGATCGTCGGGGCGGACACGACGTCCACGATGCTCTTGCGATCGAGCCCCAGGTCCAGGAAGACCCGGTGGTCCCCGAACTGCAGGTTGCCGTCCACCAGGCAGACCTTGCGTCCGAGCTCGCGCTGGAGGGCGATGGCGGCGTTGATCGCGATGGTCGTGCAGCCGACCCCACCCTTGGCCGGATAGAAGGCCAGGATGCGCCCCAACGGCGGCCGAGCCAGGAGCGCCTCGCGCGGTGCGAAACGGGCCAGCAGGCTCTTGATCCGGGCCAGCAATTCAGCCGGATGGAAGGGCTTGATCAGGTAGTCGTCGGCGCCGGCACGGAGTCCCCGGACCTTCTGCTCGACCTCACGCTCGGCCGTCAGCATGATGATCGGCACGTGCGTGTTGGCGGTCTCGTCGGCCCGGATCCTGGTCGCGACCTCATAGCCGTCCATCTTCGGCAGCAGGACATCGAGCAGGATCAGGTCAGGAGCCTCGACACCCCACAGCCGGAGTCCCTCCGCTCCGTCAGCCGCACTGACGACGTCGTAGCCCTCCTGGTTGAGGGTGTACTGCAGGAGACGCTGGACGTTCGGGTCGTCGTCGACGACGAGGATCTTGGCCGCCATCAATCCTCCACGGAGCTACGCGGGTCCACGGGAACGCGAACCGGCGCCCCGATTATAGGTCGGGCTCGCTGACGCAGGACCATGGTAGTCGCCGACAGGCGGCGCCGGATCATGCCTCCGGGGCGGCCGGCGGCGGTACCGCGAGTGGGCGAGCGGATGGCCGGGCAGCCGCGGACCCGGCCCGCCCTTCCCCGCCGTCGCCCGAGCCCGGATTCAGGTAGTCGACGAACGGATCGAGCAGGTGGGTGAACTCCATCGGAATCACGAACTTCGTGGCGGGTCCTGCGCCAAGCGCCTTGAGCGCCTCGAGGTATTGGAGCGACATCGTCTTCTGGTCGATGTCCGTGGCGGCATGGAAGATCCTGGTCAGCGCCTCGCTGAATCCCTCGGCCCGCAGGATCGCGGCCTGGCGATCGCCCTCGGCCTTGAGGATCTCGGCCTGCTTCTGGCCCTCGGCCACGTTGATCGCGGCCTGGCGCGATCCCTCCGACTCGGTGATCACCGCCCGCCGGGTGCGCTCGGCCGAGAGCTGCCGGTTCATCGCGTCCTGCACGTCCCGCGGCGGCGTGATCTCGCGGATCTCGACAGTCGTCACCTTGCCGCCCCAGCGCTCCGTGACCTCGTCGAGCTTGACTCGCAGGACCTCGTTGATCTGCTCGCGCTTGGACAACACCTCGTCGAGCAGGATGTCGCCGATCACCGCCCGCAGCGTCGTCGTGGCGACGCCCTGGAGGGCGCCTGGAAAGTTCACCACGTTGACCACGCTCTTGAGCGGATCGCTGATTCGCCAGTAGATCAGGAAGTCTACGTTGATTGGCGCGTTGTCCCGGGTGATCGTGGTCTGGCTGGGGACCTCGATGAATTGCTCCCGGACATCCACCTTGACTGGCCGATCGATGATCGGAACGAGGAAGCGCAGGCCGGGGTCGCGGATCATCGACTCGTTCGTGCGCCCAAGCCGGAACACGACCATCTTCTCGTATTGCTGGACGACCCGGATGGACAGGTAGACGATCACGAGTAGCACCACGACGACGAACGCGGCCGCTGCGGCCAGAACCGGGATCTCCATCAGGACCTCCGTATGATCAGGGCTGTGGCGATGATGACGTATCAGGTTCGACGATGACGGTCAGTCCGTCCGTGGTGATGACACGCACGGAAACCCCGCGCTCCAGCGGCCGGCCGTCGACCGTCCTGGCCGACCATTCCTCGCCCGCGACGTAGACCGAGCCGAGCGGCTCGATCGCGCGGCGAACGACGCCCACGACACCGGACCGCGGGGCCGAAGAGCCGCCCACGAGACCTTGGGGCGGAGGCATGCTGCGGCTCCGTACGGCGGCCCACACGACGAGCAGCATGAACAGGCCGGCGGTCACGGTCGTGGTGACGATCACTGGCACGGCCACCGTCGCCAGCGGCTGGAATGGGTCGCCCGGCTGGGTGAACAGGGCAGAGGCCCCCAGCGCGAAGCAGATCAGCCCACCCACGCCCAGCAGGCCGTGGCTGGTGACCGTCAGCTCGAGTCCGAACAGCACCATCGCGAGCAGGATCAGCAGCAGGCCGCCGATGTTGAGCGGGAGGCTACCGAAGCCGATGAACGCCAGGACAATCGCCAGGGCGCCCAGGATGCCGGTCACGAAGTTCGGGTTCTGGAGCTCGAACAGCAAGCCGTAGAACCCGATCGTGAACAGGATGAACGAGATGTTCGGGTCGGACAGCAGGTGCAGGATCTCCTGGAACGGGTTCATCGCCAGCTCCCGCGGGCTGGCGCCGGCAAGAGTCAGCGTCCGGGCCTGGCCGGCCACGGTTACGGTCCGGCCATCGGCAAACGCGATGACGGCCTGCAGGCTGTCGGCGATCCCGTCGACCGCGCCCAACGCGACGGCCTCCGAGGCGGCCGATGAACGAGCGTCGCGAACCGTCTGCTCCGCCCACTCCACGTTGCGACCTCGGGCCTCGGCGATCGAGCGGATGTTGGCGACTGCGTCGTTGAGGACCTTCTTGCCGAGCGTCCCCTCGATGTCCTCGCCCGAGCCGGAGATCGGGGAAGCCGCCCCAATGTTCGTCCCCGAGGCCATCACGGCGACGTGCCCAGCCAGGGTGATGAACGTTCCGGCGCTGGCTGCGCGGGCGCCCGACGGCGCAACCCAGACGATCGTGGGCAGCGGTGCATCCAGGAGTGTCGAGACGATCTTCTGCGTGGCATCGAGGCTGCCGCCCGGCGTGTTGAGCCGGATGACCACGGCCGACGCGCCATCTCGTCCGGCAACCGCGATGCCCTCCTGGAGGTAACCGGCGAGCACGTTGTCCACGACACCGGTCGCGGGCAGCACGACCACCGTCTCGCCGGCGGCACGGGTCGGGCCGCCAGCGAGAAACCCGACGACCCCGAGCACGAGTGGCAGGGCGAGCAGCGAGCGGCCGATGTGACGGGTCACGGAGACCTCCGACAGGATCATCGTACCCCTGCGCCCTCGCGCTACTCGAGGAAGTCAAACGCCAGCCGGCTCCATGTCTCAAGGCGGTCGGCCACCGCGCTCACCTCCGTCGTCGCGGCGAAACCGCCGGTCAGCTTGTGGGTCTCGCGGACGGTCACCGGCCGACCCGCCACGTCCGCGACGTAGACCGCTCCCAGGTGGACGGCGCCCACGCTGGTGGTGTCGTCGTTGAGCAGGCCCACGAGCTGGAACTCCGGAACGAACGATGCCCGAAGCTCCTCTGTCCACTCGCGCCGAAGGCCGCCGAGCAGGCCACCGTCGCCCGGGTTGAGGTGACCGCCGACGCCGATCGAGTAGTTGCCGTGGAGCCGCGCGTCGCCCCCGGCGCTGGTCCGCTGCATCAGGAAATAACGGGGACCGTCGCGCAGGACGAGGTACGGGATGATCTGCTTGAACGACGGATCGAGCTCCATCGGCGTACGCGCCTCGTACCGGCCGTCGCGCTCGACCGCCTCGACGAACGCGTCCAGACCGTCGGCCCGCAGGCCGTACCAGCGCGCCTGATCGGGCAACACCGCCCTCGGCACGACATAGACGAATTCCTCGCTCACCCCTGCGGTTCCAGGCGCGCCGCGGCCGCGCGCAGGCGTTCGGCGATGGCATTCTCGTCCGGGCCACCCGGACGCTCGATCTCGAAGCGCCAGCTCTCCAGCGTCGCCTCGAGCTCGCGCAGGCGCTCGGCCAAAGCCGTCCCGTTGGTGACCGCGATGCCGGCCCCCATCGATGCGTCGCCGCGCGCCAGCCGGGTCATGTCGCGCCATCCGCCGGCAACAAGCTGGGCTGCCGCCGGCCAATCCGCCCGGGGGGGGCCGGAGCCCGGCCCGGCGACCGATTCGACGAGGGCGGCCGCCAGGATCAGGGGCAGATGACTGATCCCTGCGACGGCCCGGTCGTGGGTCAAGGCATCGAGCTGGATGACCCAGGCCCGGCAGGCCTCGGCGAGGGCGATGACCCGCTCCACATCGCCGGGGCCGGCGACTCGCCCCGGCACGACGACCCACGGTCGATCTGCGAACAGATCGGCTCTACTCGTGCCGTAGCCGGCCGTTTCGAGGCCGGCCATCGGATGTCCGCCGACGTAGCGCAGGCCCTCCGCGTCGGCCCGTTCGAGCAACGCCGCCTTGGTACTCGCCACGTCGGTGATCACCGCGGTCGGCGAGAGCGCCCCATGCCACCGGCCCGCCAGGTCGTCCAGCGCGGTCAGGCAGGCCGTCGGCGGAGCGGCGAGGATGACCAGATCGGCATCGACAAGGGCCGCTTCTGCAGTTGCCGCCACCCGATCGATCGTGCCGTCGGCCAGGGCTCGGGCCGGACCGTCGCCCGACGGCGACCAGGCGCTCATGGTCCAGGCCGGATCCGCCCGGTTGGCCCGAACCGCACGGGCAATGGAGCCGGCGATCAGCCCGAAGCCGATGAAGCCAAGGTGCATGCCCCGAGTATCGCAGCCGCGTCCGTGCGGTGGCAGGTTGCTGGTGGCCGGTCTACCCGCCACTCCCGCGCCGGCGAGCGGCCCGCCGTTCAACCGCGCGGCGCTCAGTCTCCCCGGGCGGGCCGGGATCGCCGGCCGGGTTCTGCCGGCGCAGCATCAAGCGACGCTCGAACTCGCGCCGATCGTCGCGGAGGTAGGCGCCGCAGCGCGGGCAACGCCGCTCCTCCGGGAATAGCGACTCGAGCGGACCGACGGTGTAAATCTGGCGTCCACACGACCAGCAGGCGAGCCTGGGCATCGGGGCTACCCGATCAGACCTTCGGCAGGCCGGCCAGGGCAGCCTCGACCCGCTCCAGCGGGTACTCGTAGTCCTCGAGGTTCCCCGCCAGATAGCGCTCGTAGGCCGACAGATCGAAGTGGCCGTGGCCGCACAGGTTGAACAGGATGACTCGGGCCTCGCCAGCCTCCTTCGCCTCCAGCGCCTCGTCGATCGCGACCCGAATAGCGTGGGTAGGCTCAGGGGCGGGCAGGATGCCCTCGGCGCGAGCGAAGGTCACGCCGGCCTCGAAGCTGGAGCGCTGGTGGACGCTGCGCGCTTCGATCAGGTCGTGGGCCTTGAGGAGGCTGACCATTGGCGACATCCCGTGATATCGAAGCCCGCCGGCATGGATGGGCTCAGGGATGAAGTCGTGGCCGAGCGTGTACATCTTGGCCACCGGTGCCATCCTGGCCGTATCGCCGAAGTCGTAGGCGTAGACGCCACGGGTCAGGCTCGGGGCGGCCTCGGGCTCGACGGCGACGATCCGGTAATGCTTACCTTCTCGGAAATTGAGGCCAAGGAACGGGAACGTCAGGCCGGCGAAATTGGAGCCGCCACCGGTGCAGCCGATGACGACGTCCGGTGCTTCGCCGGCCATCCCCATCTGCTCGATGGCCTCCTGGCCGATCACCGTCTGGTGCAGGAGCACGTGGTTGAGCACGGAGCCCAGGGCGTACTTCGTGTCGTCGCGCGTCGCCGCGTCCTCGACCGCTTCGCTGATGGCCATTCCCAGCGAACCGGGGCTCTCGGGCGTGACCGCGAGCACGCTTCGGCCGTAGTTCGTGGTCAGTGACGGGCTTGCCACCACCTCGGCTCCGTAGGTCTCCATCAGGATCCGGCGGTAAGGTTTCTGGTCGTAGCTCGCCCGGACCATGTAGACCTTGACCTCCAGGCCGAACAACGCCCCGGCGAAGGCCAAGGCGCTCCCCCACTGGCCGGCCCCGGTCTCCGTGGCCAGCCGCTTGACCCCTTGCTCCTTGTTGAAGAAGGCCTGCGGGATCGCGGTATTTGGCTTGTGGCTGCCGGCCGGGCTGCCACCCTCGTACTTGTAGTAGATGTGGGCGGGGGTATCGAGAACCCGCTCCAGGCGATGGGCGCGGTACAGCGGGCTCGGGCGGTACAGGCGATAGGCATCGCGAACAGGCTCGGGGATTTCGTTCTCGCGCTGGGCCTAAACCTCGTGACCGATGTGGGCCATCGGAAAGAGCGGCGCGAGATCGTCGGGTCCGATCGGCTCAAGCGTCCCAGGGTGGAGGTACGGCGACGGGGGCATGGGCAGATCCGCGGCGATGTTGTACCAGGAGCGCGGGATACGCGACTCGTCGAGCACGAACTTCGTCTGTCGAGGCTCCGACGGCGCCATGGGGATCTCCTCACTGCTGGTGAACCGACCTGGCGGTCGGCGGGCCAAGAGTCGAGCCTAGCGCGGGCGCCGGCGAACGCGCAACCAGCGCCGGCGGCGCGACCCGGTTTCAGCGGGTCGCGCCCAGCTCAGGCCTGATCCGACGACGGTGAACGGCACCAGGACCACGCCACCCACGCCCTCGTGGCCAGACTTTCCGCCCTTGCAGGGGTGGTCCTGTGGTTTGGCTCCCTTGTTTTGCCCGGGCGGCGGCGCACCCACGGTCGGACAGGGTGGGTGACCCTCACCGGCGGCAACGACCTGGGTCGGCGGCGGGTTGGCTGCGGAGCTGGCATCCGGCGACGCGGCTGGGGCCGGTGATGGCGTGGCGGCGGGAGTCGCCGCCGCCGCCGGCGATGGCGTG
>JBKKDW010000290.1:0-6248 GCA_046708025.1 Candidatus Limnocylindrales bacterium | reverse complement strand
GATCAGGACAACGTACTTCATGGGTCACTCCTCGGTGGTCGGAGCCATCGTGTGGCCCCGTTGATCAGTGGTCGGAGCCGGGGGTGCGACCTCGACATCTGGCGAGTTGCCCGGGGGGGTTCGAGTTGCCCCGGGTGGGCGCGAGTTGCCCGGTGCCGGGTGCGGGTCGGTCCGGGTGGCACTCGGTCCAGGCGCCGCGCTCGGTCCGGGCGCCCGGTCCACAAGGTACCCGTACCGCGGGGCCGAGCGTGCGACTCCTGGAGGCGGGCCCCGCATATCGCCACGGGCGATCGTAAGGCGGATCCTGCTCGAGCGGCTCGCTTCGATCGGTCCATTTCGGTCCGCATATCGCCCACCGCGGTACCGGCGCCGATTCGGCCCGGTCGGGGGCCACCGCTCTCGGCCGACAGCGAGTTTTTCGAGCTTGCATCGCCGGTGGCGATATCTGGCCCACGTTCCGTCCCGGGCCACGTTCCGTCCCAAGCCACCGGCCGTCCTGGGCCATACCAGCAGCCTGCGCAGGCCGTCCGTCAGGCGGCGAGCGGTTGCGCAGCCGCCCCCGCGCCGATCGGCGCGCCGTGCCTTCGAGACGGCCCCACCCATGTCGAGAACCGCGCGACGGCTCCGACCTCCGATGAACGCCGCAGACCGGGCCGAAAGGCACGGCAAGTACAAGGAGACCCAGGATGCGAAAGATCGTGGCCGGACTGTTCATCAGCCTCGATGGCGTCATCGAGGCGCCCGAGCAGTGGCACTTCCCGTACTTCAACGATGAGATGGCCGAGGCGGTGTCGACCCAGATGGCCGCCGCCGACACGATGCTGTTCGGGCGTCGCACCTACGAGGAGTTCGCAGCCTACTGGGCTGACAAGGGCAGTGACGTCGAGCTCGCCGATCACATCAACCAGTCGCCCAAGCTCGTCGCCTCGACGACGCTGCAGTCCGTCGATTGGCAGAACTCCACCCTGATCCAAGGTGACGTCGCGACGGAGCTCCGGCGGATCAAGCAGGGACCGGGCAAGGACATCGGCATCACCGGCAGCGCCACGCTCGTCCGCTCGCTGCTCCGCGATGGGCTGATCGACGAGCTGCGGCTGCTGGTTCACCCGATCGTCGTCGGAGCCGGGAAGCGCCTGTTCGAGGACGACGATGCCCGGGTGCCGCTCAAGCTCGTCGAGTCAAGGACCTTCAGCACCGGGGTCCTGTACCTCACCTACGCGCCGGCCGACTCGTAAGCTCTAACCAGGAGGACGACATGCGGTTCCGCACCACCATCCTGCAGGGCGACAAGACCGCCACCGGCATCCGCGTCCCGGACGAGGTCGTCGAGGCGCTCGGTTCCGGCAAGCGTCCGGCGGTGACCGTCACCATCAACGAATTCACGTACCGCAACACCGTGGCCGTCATGGGCGGGCAATACATGATCGGCGTCAGCGCCGAGAACCGGGCGGGCGCCGGCGTCAAGGGCGGCGACGAGGTCGACGTCGACATCGAGCTCGATACCGCGCCGCGCGTGGTGTCCGTGCCCGCCGACTTCGCGGCCGCGCTCGACGCGGAGCCGGGGGCTTGGCGCACCTTCGAGGGCCTCTCGAACAGCAACAAGGGATGGCACGTCCTCCAGGTCGAGGGCGCCAAGTCCGACGAGACGCGGCAGCGCCGCATCGCCAAGTCGGTCGAGGTCCTGCGTGAGGGCCGCCCCCGCTAAAAGCCGATGTCGAGCGATCGACACCGGCTCCGACTACCAGACGAGAAGTGCCCAGGGACGGCACGGCAAGGAGATCCCGATGGACCAGGTCACCTCCAAGGACGGCACCACGATCGCGTTCGATCGACTCGGCGACGGCCCGCCCGTCATCCTCGTGTCGGGCGGCTCGGTCGACCGGGGCTCGAACGCCTCGCTGGCCGAAGCCCTAGCCGGCCAGTTCACCGTCTTCAACTACGACCGCCGCGGTCGCGGACCGAGCGGCGACACACAGCCGTACGCGATCGCCCGCGAGATCGAAGACATCGATGCGGTCATCGGGGCGACCGGAGGATCGGCCAACCTGTACGGCTCGTCGTCCGGGGCCGCCCTGGCCCTGGAAGCTGCCGCTGCCGGGCTGGCGGTCACCAATCTCGCGCTCTGGGAGCCGCCCTACATCGTCGGCGACAGCCGCCCTCGACCGGCCGCGGACACGGCTTCGATCTACCGCAGGTTCGTGGCTGAAGGCAAGCGCGGCGACGCGGTCGAGTACTTCATGGCCAAGGTCGTCGGCATGCCGGCGGAGTTCGTCGGGTTCGCCCGCAGCCAGCCGTGGTGGCCGGCCCAGGAGGCCCTCGCGCACACCCTGGCCTACGACGCGGAGATCATGGGCGACTACTCCATCCCGACCGACCGGGTGACCAGGGTCGCGGCCCCGACGCTGGTGCTCACCGGCGGCGAGAGCTTCGACTGGATGGTCGACACGGCGCAAGCGATCGTCGACGCGCTGCCGAACGGCCGGCGCCAGGTGATCGAGGGTCAGTCCCACGACATCAGCGCCGACGCCCTCGGGCCGGTCCTTGCGGAGTTCTTCGCCAGTTGACCCGAGGCATTCGAGACCTTTTCGGCGCCTCCGCGTCCGGGACGACCCTCAGGCCGCGGCACGTCGCATCATCCGGGTCCCGATCGCCAGGCCGACGATCGCGAGGCTTCGCTCCGTATCGTCGATCGGACGACACAGCCGGTGAGCGAACCTCGGCTATTCAGGCGCGGTCCGTGGGTTCCTCCCTCCGGCTGCCAGCGAAGACGAGGATGACGAGGATGGCCGATCACGCTGGTGTGCTCTCAGCGCTCGGCACCGGCTCGAGAGCGTACGCCACGAGCTCCTCGAGACCCATGCTCCGGCCCTCGTCGGTTGCACGGGCGTGCTCCCTTGCGCCGAGCAACGATCGCGCCTCCTCGACGGGATCACCCAGGTGGCCAAACACATCGGGCAGCTCGCCGCCGATCTCCTGGTTGTAGCGCTCCGCCGCGACTCCCAGGCGCACGGCGCGCTCCAGGCGCCCCTGGGCCAGCGCCAGCGACGCAAGCGCCTTGAACAGGACGGGCAGTCGGCCCAGGTTGCCGAGCTCGTGCCAGGTTCTCACAGCATCCTGCGCGGCCAGGGTGGATCGCTCGGGATCGCCCGCCATCCGATACACGAACGCGAATGCCGTTAGCCAGTCGGCGGCGTCGTGCGTGCGACCAAGCTGACGGCTCGCTTCTACCGCTTCGTGCACGGCCTGGGCGGCAGTGTTGACATCCCCGCCGAGACCCGTGACGAGGGGCTCGATTCGGAGCCACGCGTCGACCAGGGCCGCGCTTGAGGTATCGCCGGCCCGCCGGTAGAACTCGATGGCCTCGCGCGCACGCCCTTCGACGGAGGCGAGATCCCGACGCGCCGCTGCCGCCCACGCGCTGTCGAAGAGCGCATTGGCGATCATGGCGTCGTCGCCGATCGGTCGATAGATCGCCAGGGCCTCCTCGTAGAGCGCCCAGGCGCGGTCGGGATCACCCTGCCAGTACACGAGCGCAGCCAATCCCCCGAGTGCCTTCGCCCTGGCTGGACTGGCCATGGCCGCAGCGTGCAGCGCCAACAGCGATTCCAGCCAACCCCTGCCCTCACGCAGCTCGGCCCAGTAGTGCCAGTAATCCCAAAGGGCACCGGCGGTTCGCAAACCGACCTCGACGTCTCCGCCCTCGACAGCCCAGCGCAACGCAGCCCGAAAGTTCCCCTCATCGCGCCGGAGCCGGTACTGCCAGCGTCGCAGGGCCGAACGGCGAAGCTCCGGCTCAGCCTCCTCGGCCAGAGCGAGGAAGTGGTGGGCATGGCGCCTGCGCAGCTCGCCGGCGTCCGGTTCCGCGTCGAGTCGCTTGTCCGCGAACTCGATGATGACTTGGAGCATGCCGAAGCGGGATTCTCGATCGCCCCCCGAGACCGGATGGATCAGGCTCTTGTCGGCCAGGGAGGCGAGCCCGTCGAGCGTCTCGATGCCGAGCTCAGCGCCCGGGTTGCAGACCACCTCGGCGGCCTCCAGGGTCCAGCCGCCCACAAACACCGCGAGCCGGGCGAACAGGCGCCGCTCGGCCTCGTCGAGCAGCTCATAACTCCAGTCGATGGCTCCCCGGAGGGTGCGCTGTCGAGCTGGCAGGTCCTGCCCGGCGCTCGCCAGGACGGGGAGCCGCCGCTCGAGCCGATCGAGGATCGCCTCCGGGCCCAGGACCTTGATCCGGGCTGCGGCGAGTTCGATCGACAGCGGCAGGCCGTCGAGCCGGCTACAGATCTCAGCAACTGCGGGCGCGTTCTCGTTCGTGACCTCGAAGTCGGGCCTCACGGCGCGAGCGCGTTCGATGAACAGCGCGACGGCCTCGTACTGTGACAGCGCGGCGAGCGGCGGGAGGTGGTGGCGGTCCGGAAGGTCAAGGGGCGGGACGCCGAACTCCTGTTCCCCGGACACGTGCAAGGCGGCTCGGCTCGTGACGACGATCCGTAGCCGCGGCGAGCCGGCGAGGAATTCGGCGACAAGCGGCGCGGCGCTCACGAGCTGCTCGAAGTTGTCGAGGACAAGCAGCAGCTCGCGCTCCCGCAGGAAATCCTTCACCCCCTGCTCGAGGTCGCGATCGAGCGTCTCCCGCACGCCGAGTGCGGAGGCGAGAGCGGCGGCGGCGGCGTTGCGGTCGCGAGCATCCTGAAGGCCGACGAAGAAGGCGCCGTCGGCGAAATCGGGCAGGAGGCGTGCTGCGACCGCGAGCCCGAGGCGGGTCTTGCCCGTGCCGCCCGGGCCGGTCAGCGTCACCAGGCGTCGTTGCCGGAGGAGCTCGATGATTGCGCGCAGCTCCTCTTCGCGGCCGATCAGTTGTGTGGCCGATACGGGCAGATTGTTGGGCCGCGCATCGATCGAGCGGAGCGCGCCGAACTCCTGCTGGAGGCCGGCGATGTCGAGCTGCCAGATCCGCTCCGCGGCCGGCAGATCCTTGAGCCTGTGCTCGCCGAGATCGCGCAGCGCGACGCTCTCCGGCAGGTCGCGGGCGACGAGCGCGCCTGTCGCGTCGGAGAGCAACACCTGGCCGCCGTGTCCGGCCGCAGCGATCCGCGCCGCACGATGGACGTCGAGGCCGACGTAGTCGTCGCCGCCGAGTCGTCCCTCGCCGGTGTGGAGACCCATCCTCACTCGGACCGTCGCAGGCTCCGACCCCGGAATCGCAGCCAGCCCACGCTGCGCCTCGGCAGCTGCGGTGACCGCATCGAGGGCCGAGCCAAAGACCGCGAAGAAGGCATCCCCCTCGGTGCTGAGCTCGATCCCACCGTGTCGGGCGATCGAATCACGGAGGAGCTCGTTGTGCGTCGCGAGCAGCGCGGGATATCGATCACCGAGCGCCGAAAGAAGTCGTGTTGAGCCTTCGATGTCGGTGAAGAGGAACGTCACCGTACCGACGGGCAGGCTACGCTCAGGGATTGATGGCATCCGAAAGCTCCGGCCTGGAGGTCATGGTTGCAATCCAGTCTCGCACTGAGCGGCAAGCGCGCCACGATCCAGAGTCAGGTGCCCTTTGTCTCGCTGCTCGCCAGTGCGTCGTGCTCAAACGGTCCGATTCGAGGTCCGTTCGCTCACGGTTTCCGGGTGAGTCAGGTGCCCATCCGAAAACGAATCAGGTGCCCATCCGAAAGACCGGATGAATCAGGTGCCCGTCCGGGCGCCGTGTCTCGATTCTACCGCGGCCCGTCGGTTGGCTCAACCGCTGGCCACACCGGTAGAGAAGGATCATGTTGCGACGGGAGGTCGCGCGATGTCTCGAAGGATCCGGCGAGTCAGGAGTGGGTGCGGCGTAGCTGAGTGCCAGGGCGGAGTAGGGCAGCGCGCGAGGCGAGGACGCGGTCCTTGATTCGGGGCGTTACTGGGCTTTGTCGGGGTCGTTGTGGAGGTAGTCGATCAGCGGCGGCGCCGGATCGGCCACGAGCGGCAGCCCGTACGCGGCGGCTCCGTCCACGATCTTGGCGCGCCACTCGTCGCGTCGGTCCCTGCGGGCAAGGTAGCGATCAACCGGCGGCTCGTCGCCTACGAGCGGCCACAGGGCGTCGTCGCCGAGCGTCGGGTCGCCGAGCATCAGGCGGGCCGTGATCGCGCGCCGGACGATGTCCCGCCACCGATCGAGCAGGGTGTGCATCCGGTCCCGCTCGAAGATGTGCTCGTAGCCCCGATCGCTGAACAACTGCTCCGGCGTCTTCGTCCACTCGGGGTTCCCGTGG
>JBKKDW010000289.1:0-4105 GCA_046708025.1 Candidatus Limnocylindrales bacterium | reverse complement strand
GCCAGCTCGAGCACGTCGCGCAGGCGGACGCCGGTCCACTTCGCGTTGCCGACCAGGTCGCCGCCGACCTCGTTGCTGACGCAGGCGATGGTCACGTACTGCTCGAACATGGGCAACCCGATCAGCTCGTCCCAGGTCAGGGTTGTCTCCCGATCGACCAGGCCGTGGATCCTCAGCGACCAGCTGGCAATGTCGACCCGGGGCGTGATCAGGGCCGTGTCGATGCGATAGAACCGATCGTTGGGCATCACGATCGGGGTCAGGTTGGCGATGGTTGTCGAGAGGTCCGCCTCGGCGGCGAGCCCGGGGACCGTTTCCGAGGCGGGCGGCACCGCCGGCCCGGAGCCGACTGGCGCAACCCGCTGTCCCTCGATCAGGGTTCGCCCCACGAGGCCCGCGGCGACCGCTCCGACGCCCGCCGCGCCGGCCCGAATGAGGAACGAGCGACGCGACCAGTCGGGCATCCTCGCCGTCCGCCCTGGCGGCTCGTCCGCCCGAGGTACGCTCGAACCGAGCAGCCAGCCGAGGATCCACAGCCCCGCGCCGACCGAGACCACGACCGAGACCACCGCGATCGCCGGATTCGCCAATGGATCGCCCAGGGCGGCCAGGAACCCGATCACCCCGAAGGCTCCGAAGCCGAGCGCGCCGAGCTCGTAGCGGCGCCCGGCGAGCAGTCCCAGGATCGCTCCCAGGCCGACGCCGACGGCGACCACGAACAGTTCGAGGGCGAGCTTGTCGTTGGTCCCGAACAGGGCAACCACAAGATCCTTGGCGCCCGACGGTTGCAGGTCGATGGCGACCTGGCCGACCGCTGCGACCAGCGAGGTTCCCCCAGGCAGCAGGCCGGCGAGGAGCTCCGAGATGCCCAGCGCCGCCCCCGCCGCCGCCCCACCGGCCACGGCCGCGCGCGCGTCGACACGGGCGAAGCTCGGGGCGAATCGTCGGCCGATCGGCGGGCTGGTCGTGCTCACGCCGGCTTCATCGCCGCGCCATGTGACGTTCCGGTGTCACGGGGCGGGCGTGGGCGTTTCCAGGATCGGGGTCGGCGTTGGTTCCAAGGTCGGTTCGGGCGTGGGCGGCGCCGTCGGTTCGACCGTCGGCGCAGGCGTGGGCGGCGGCTCGCTTGGCGGGGGAGTCAGGTCGACCGATGGGGTTGGCTCCTCGGACGGCGAGGCCGACGGTTCCCCGGATGCCGGCGGGCAGGGGAGTGCCGCGACTTCCGAACCGGACGGCGACGGGACGGCAAACGACGGGACCTCACCGGTCGCCGGATCGGGCGTCGGGATCACGAAGCAGCTCGGTGACGGGCTGGGGCTTCCGCAGCCCTCGCCACCGAAGATCGGCCCCCAGGAGTCGCCGTACGGCGTGAATCCACGGTTGTAGAAGTAACTCGTACGGGTCTTGTCCGGACCACCGGCCGCACCTGGACCCCGCTCGGCGCGGCGCAGCCAGTCGCGATCGGCCTCCAGCCAGGCCGGAAATCGTCCCTCGTAGACGTTCGGGTGGGTCAGGATGGCCTCGCCGCAGACGGCCTCCGGCAGGGGCTCCCGGGGCTGGGTGTCGGCGATGAACCACTCGGTCACGGATGGTCGGCCCGAGCGCGCCAGGAACCCGGTCCACGGGTCGATCTCGGCCTGGACCAGGCCCTCCGCGGGCGGCACGAAGTCCGTCTCGGGCCAGTCGGCGCTGGCCTCCTGCAGGAAGCCCTGCCAGACGTGGGTCGACACCTCGATCGAGAACAGCGGGGCCTCGGGTGTGGAGACCAGGCTGTTATCCGAATTGCCGTTCCAGACTCCCACGGCCAGCGCGTACGCTCCCGAAGAGCGGCCCGCCTCGGTGGGCGGCGCGATGTAGCCGTAGGCGTTGAGGTCCTTGGCGTCGTTGTTGGTACCGGTCTTGAGGGTGGCCTGCCGTCGTCGCTCGGGACCGTCGATGGCGAACTCGCCCCAGAACGGATTGATGCCGGCATCGGTGTTGCCGCTCAGGATGTCGGTCATGATGAATGCCGCCTGGGGGCTGACCACCTGCCTTCCCTCGGGCGGGACGTATGGCTCGATCACGTCCTGGCCGGCCCGATCGTGGACGGACAAGATCGTCGTCCGGCCGATTTGCCGGCCGCCGTTGGCCAGAGTCCCGTAGGCGGTCACGAGATCCACCGGTCGCACCTCCTGGACGCCCAGGGCGAGCGCCAGGCCGGCGTCGGTTCGATCGGTCTGGAAGGTCATCCCGAACTCCTGGGCCTTGGCAAAGACGTGATCCGGGCCGTTCACCGCCATCGCCTTGACCGCCGGGATGTTGAGTGAGAACTGGAGGGCGTTGCGGACGCGGACCGGGCCACGCTCGAGCAGGTCGGCGTCGCTCGGGGTGTAGTCGCCCCCGAAGTCCGTGCCAACGTCCATCAGCAGGGTAGCCGCGGTCAACGAGCGATCCTCGATGCCGACCACATAGTTGAACGGCTTGAAGGCCGAGCCGGGCTGGCGGAAGCCCTTACCGAGCACGTCGTACTGGGGCTGGAAGGCCGGCCGCGTGGAGGTCGAGTAGTAGCTCGCACTGCCGACGTAGGCGACCAGCTCGCCGGTCTGGTAGTCGAGCGCGACGAGCGCGCCGTTGCGCAGATCCTTGTCGCGCAGGTTGGCCATCCACGGCTCGAGCCCATCGAAGCCCAGGTTCCTGGCGGCCGCCTCGGGATCCCGGGCGTGAGGCACCAGGGTGGCCACCCGGACCCACTTCTCGGCCGTCTTCTGGAGCCGGTAGTCGAGCGTGGTGGTGACACGCAGGCCGCCGCGTTCGAGGGCCTCGCAGGTCGAGGCGCCCTCACCGCACAGTCGCTCGGTCAGCTCGTCGCGGACGGCCCAAACGAAGTGCGGTGCGACCCAGCGCGCGATGCGCTGGTTGACCAGCACGACCTCCTCGCCGGCGCCTGCGCGGAAGTCCGCCACGGAATATTCATTGCCGGAGATCGGGGTTCGGCCGGCGGCCAGGAAGTCGAGCACGCTGTTGCGTCGCTCGACGATGATCGTGTCGTCGGGCACGACCAGCTGACTCATGTCGGCCGGACAGGTCGCGTCCTCCGCGACCTCCTCGGAACAGCGTTCGCTGGCATTGCGGACCAGGTCGTAGTTGGACGGTGACTTCGGGAGGGCGGCCAGGATGGCGGCCTGGGCCGGGGTCAGATCGGCCAGCTCGACCCCGAAGTAGCCATCGGCGGCAGCCTTGATGCCGTAGCTCTGGTTGCCGTAGTAATTCTGGTTGAGGTAGGCGGTGATGATCGCCTTCTTGCCTTCCTCGCCCTGGAACTGCTGGGTCACCCGGATCGACTGGATGATCTCCTTGAGCTTGCGCTCGACGGTGCGCCCCCGGTCCTGGACCAGCTCAGGCGGCAGCAGGCGCTGGCGAACCAGCTGTTGGGTGATCGTGGAGGCGCCCCGACTGTTGCCGCGCAGCGAATCCAGGGCCGCCGCCCCGATCGCCATCGGATCGAAGCCGGCGTTCTCCCAGAAGGTCTTGTCCTCGATCGCGGTCGTGGCGTCGAGCACCAGCGGCGGGATCTCCTCGAACGTGACGACCTCGCGCCGGGCATCTCCGAAGCGCGCCATCTCGCGCTTGCCGGTGCGATCGAAGATGACGGTCTCCTCGGGCAGAATGTAGGTGGTCAGCGTCCCGGGATCCGGCAGGTCAGGGTCCGAGGCAAGGGCGGTATAGACGCCAACCGCGGCGATGGCCCCGATCGCCCCGATCCCGGCCAGGAACGCGAAGGCAATGAGCGCGACCCAGCCCAGGGTGGTCGGCTGCGACCGATTCGTTCGGCGCGGACTTTCGGCGGGACGGCGGTTGACCGGCGGCAACGCTGAGGAGCTCCTTCTGCGACCCGGACGCGCGGCGCCCTAAGCATGCCTCAACGTCGCAGATGACGGCGTTGGCGTCCCGGGCATGAAACGAACTCGCCCACGCCCGCCGACGAGGCACGGAGGCTGACCCTGACAGGACTTCGGCGCCTGAACGGACGGCCGGACTGGGTTGGGAACGTCCGGACCATGGTCATGCGGCTGGCGTAACTCGGGCCCAGACCGCAGCGAGCAGCACGCCGGGCACGATGTTGTGA
>JBKKDW010000288.1:0-22019 GCA_046708025.1 Candidatus Limnocylindrales bacterium | reverse complement strand
GCCGCTCGCGGAGCGCCGCTCGATCGAACTGGCACCGCCCGATCGCGATCGGCGGAGCCTGGCCGTGCCCTCGCCCCGCACGCTCATCCGGCTCGCGGCGTCGCTGCTGCGCCCGCGTGGCCAGGCGTCCTTCGGGTTCGGCGATGGCTTTCTTCCGTTCCGGGCCCAGACAGGCTGGCCGCTCGGCGTCCAGGAGGACGACGAGGTGCACTGGAACTGGTCGCCGGGCAGCCCCCGGGATGGCGGCCGGGACTGACCGGACCGCGTCCTCAGCGCAGCCGAACCGTGGCGATCTCCCAGGCGCCCAGCGGGAATCGCAACAGCCCGTCCGCGGTCGGCAGTCCGTCCCCCTCCCGGCCAAGGAGGTCGACGATCCGGGCCTCACTGAAGTCGCCGCGGACGATTGCTTCCGTGGGTCTGGGGTGCTCCGCGACAAGCCGTAGCTCGAGCCATTCGCCGTGGCGACGCAGGGCACTCAAGATCACGCCGGACCCTTCCACGCTCAGGCCGCGCGCACGCGCCGAGCCGGCACCCGGATCGCGCGACGTGCCGCGCACCGCCAGCAGTGGATGCTGGTAGCGCTCCATCGCAGCGAGAACGCCGGCATCGGACCATCCGCCGCTATGCGGAAGGAGCGCGAATCCCACGCTCCACGGCCCGATCCGTTGGGCATGTGGGACCGCCAGTTCGGGGCCGGCCGGGTCCTGCCGGAACGGATTCGCATTGCGGCTGATCAGCCCGAACGAGCGCAGAACGGTGAGGGCGAGCTCCCGACCGTCGACCACCTCATATTCGGTGATGTGGTCGAGCAACACGGTGACGCCGCCGGCATGCACGAAGCCGCGGGCCGGATAGGTCGGCAGCGGAACCTCCCCGTGACCGCCCTCCATCGACAGCCCGCGCTCCACGACGGTGAACTGGCCCTCCGCCGCCGATGTCTCGACCGGTGACGGAAGCGGGATGTGCCAGCGAACTCGATGATCGCGCGACCGGTTCTCGAATTCGATCCGAACGCGCACGAACGGCTCACCGGCCCGGAGTTCCAGGCGGGTGGTAACATCGGTCAGAACGGTCTCTTCGCTCCGACCCGCGCCGGATGGCGCCAGTCCGAGGGGCCACTCGAAGCGGGACCGCACGTTCAGTGCGCCAAGCAAAGGACCCGGGGCCGCCAGCTCCACCGCAACAGAGCGTGGGGCATCCACAATCCGATCGGTGGCCGGCGGCCCATAGTTGTAGCTGTCACCGTAGTCCCCGCCGTCGACGATGCGGCCCACCCCGCGCAGGTCCGCGCCGTTCCCACGAAGTCGAAGGGTGCCGTCGTCCTCGACGGTCAGCGCGACAATCCCGTTTGACAGCGAGCGGGGCCGGGTCAACACGTCCCGCACGCTCGTCGGCTGATCGTCGCCCGGCGACCCGCTCGGCGCGAGGGCTCCGTCGGGCAGCCTGGGCCGGGCGGTCGCCCAGCCGAGCGCCGGCACGGGCACGCGCACGAGCACCTGGCGTCGATCGGAGGCCAGGATGAGCAGCTCCCAGACGGCGTCGGGCACCGGGCCGGCCGCCGCGACGACACCGTCGACGAGGTCGTCAACGTCGAGTTCCGGTGGCTCTGCGACCTCGTCGACCAGCAGGGTAATCCGCGGGACGTCGCCATCGGGCTCGATCCGTGAGCCGTTCAAATGGCGACCGAACAACTCCCGCCCATGCCTCCGGCGCCGCAGAAACTCCGGGATCTCCTCCGCCCGCAGCAGGAGGCGTGCAACCACGGGATCCGCGCGCGAGAGCTCCTGCGTCGGCAGGGACACACCCTGGGAGAACAGCGCAAGGTCGCCGGCCGGCACGGTGACATCAAGGGTGACGTAATCGACGCGCTCGGAAGGCGAGGGGTTGACGATGGCCCAGCCTCCGACCTCAACGCCGGCTGCGATCCAACGTTCCGTGGTTGCCACGATTCCTAGTGCGATCTGCTCGGCCTCGGCGAAGCGGGAGAGCACCTGGGCCACGACGGCATCGTGCGAACACCCGCAGATCGAGTCGTGGGCGGAGTTGTCGATGACCCGTCGCCAGGCCAGATCGAGCAGGCGGTCCGGCCACTCTCCGCCGTGCAGGGCGGTCAACGGCTCCGCATACCGCTCCAGCAGGCGTTCTGCCCGGCCACAGGCGGCCTTGACGTCGATCCGTGCCGAGGTGACTCCCATCAGCATGTTCGCCCGGGCTCCCGAGCGCAGCTCGCCGGTCCAGAGCCGTGGCGGCCGATCGTCGCGATCGGTTCGCGCGGCATAGTCGGCCAGCGTCTCGAGGCGCACCTCGACGTCGTCGTTATCGCGATTGACCGCGTCCACGAGGTCGGCCAGGCGGGGCGAGGGGACGGCATGGTCGGTCCCGTACATGGCCAGCGCCGATCGATCGCCGTAGAACCGGCTGCTGTCGGCGAGATAGCCGACCAGCTTGGCTGCCAGACGGTCGGGTACGTCGAATAGATTGGCGCCGTTGCCGTAGCCACCCACGAGGTACTCGGCCTCGAC
Organism: Candidatus Limnocylindrales bacterium; assembly: GCA_046708025.1. Classification (GTDB taxonomy): domain Bacteria; phylum Chloroflexota; class Limnocylindria; order Limnocylindrales; family CSP1-4; genus SPCO01. The sequence goes on along the minus strand of JBKKDW010000288.1, from coordinate 19,497 downwards.
CGTGGACCCGTCCGGCGCGCTCCACAGGAAGGTGTTGCGGTCGATCGCCTGGGGCACGCCGCGCCAGACCACCGCCCGGTCGATGCCGGCTCGCCTCAGGATCTGGGGCATCTGCGCGATGTGGCCGAACATGTCCGGGAGGTAGCCGACCGGCATGGCTCCGCCGAGTTCCTCGGCCCGCGCCCAGCCGATCTGCAGGTTGCGCACGATCGTCTCGCCCGAGACCAGGAATTCGTCCATCAGGATCTGCCAGGGCCCGATCGCCAGGCGCCCTTCCGCGATCAGCCGCCGGATGAGCGGCTCTGCGTTGGGCCGGATCTCGAGGTAGTCGTCGACCGTGGCCGCCTGGCCGTCGAGGGTGAAGCGCATCCGCGGGTCGCGCTCCATCCGCTCGAGCAGCTGGTCGACCAGCTCGACCAGGCGCATTCGAAAGGTCTGGAACGGCTCGTACCACTCGCGGTCCCAGTGGGTGTGGGGAACCAGATGGACGACGGCTCGCTCGGTCAAGCTGCAGCCTCTCCCTCGATCGGCAGGCCCAGCTGGGCGGCGAGCCGGGCGACGATCCGCTGCGACGTGACGATGTCCGCGCGGCCCTCGAGCAGGCCGGCCCGCGGCGGGCGCCCAGCGGTGACAAGGGCGTGGAAGGCGAGCAACTCCGCCTCGAATGCCTCCACCACCGAGACATGCTGCGTGTCCCGCCTGGCCCCGTCGCTGGCCTCGACGATCCGCAGCTGGGTTGGGGCGTGCAGCAGGTACGGAGACGGGAACTCGAGCTCGATGGTAGCCGACTCACTCACGATCCGCAGCTCCTCGCGATAGGCAGGGTAGTCAGCAAGATAGTGCCAGCGGATGTCGAGTCGACCCCCGCCCGCGAGACGTCCGGCGATCCCGACCGACGGCGGCCATTGGCCCGCCGGCCAGACGTCGACCGCGTCGATCGCCGTGGGATCGCCGGCAAAGGCGCGGATCAGCGCGAGATCGTGGACGATGCTGCCGAGTAGGACGTTCGTGTACAGGGGCCCGAGCTCGGTTGCGCCCGATCCGAGCGCAACCAACCGAAGCCGGTCCTGGTCCGCCTCGAGTCGAGCCAGGGTGTCGGCCGCCAGGTCAGTCGGCCGCGGCAGCAGATTGGCATGGCCAAGCTGGAATTCTGCGCTCGGGTGCAGGACGGACACCTCGATCGACCGGATCGGTCCGAATCGGCTGGGGTCGCCGGCGATCGCGAGCGCCTTTTCGACCGCCGGGTCATAGAGTTTCATGTAGCCGACCTGGAGGCGTCCGGACGGGTCAGCGGCAAGACGGGCGCCCACCGCATCCGCCTCGGCCAGCGTCCAGGCGAGTGGCTTCTCGGCGAACACGGCCAGTCCCCGCTCGAGCGCGGCGAGGATCGCCTCGCCATGCGATCCGGAGGTGAGGATGAGCAGGGCATCGAGCCCGTCGATCCCGAGCAACCCATCGAGGGTCGTGGTTCGGTTCTCGACCGGGACCCGATATCGCGCTCCGAGTCGGTCGGTGAGGCCCGCCGACAGGTCGGCGATCGCGGTGATCGAGAATCGGTCAGCCAGCCCATCGAGCAGCGGGAGATGGACGGCCTGGGCGACGGCACCGAGGCCAAGCACGCCAACTCGTACGGTGCCCATCGATCGCGAGTATAGGTTGCGGCGGGTTAGGATTGTGGCCCATGCTCAGGACCACGACTCCGACGCTGGCCAGCGCCGCATTCGGCGATGACTGGTGGCGCCGTGGGGTCATCTACCAGGTCTACCCGCGGTCGTTCGCCGACTCGAACGGCGACGGCGTGGGCGACCTGCCCGGCCTGATCGACAAGCTCGACTACCTGAACGATGGGACCGACCGGTCGCTCGGCGTGGACGCCCTATGGCTGTCTCCGATCCATCCTTCACCGGGCTTCGACGTCGGTTACGACGTCGCCGACTACGAGGCGATCGATCCGCTCTTCGGCACGCTCGACGATTTCGATCGGCTGGTGGCCGAAGCCCACGGTCGCGGGATCCGGATCATGCTCGACCTGGTCATGAATCACACGAGCTCGGCCCACCGCTGGTTCCAGGAGTCGCGGCGCGACCCAGGCGGACCGTTCGGCGACTGGTATCTCTGGCGCGATGGCCGGCCGGGCCGCTTCGGTCGGGTCGACAAACCGAACAACTGGAGCTCATTCTTCGGCGGCTCGGCCTGGACCTGGGACGAGACGCGCGGGCAGTTCTACATGCATACCTTCCTGCCCGAGCAACCCGACGTGAACTGGCGCAACCCGGCCCTTCGGGCGGCGATGTTGGCCATGGTTCGGGGCTGGCTGGAGCGCGGCGTGGACGGCTTCCGGCTGGACGTCTTCAATGCCTTCTTCAAGCACGCCGACCTGCCGTCCAATCCGCGCCGCTGGCTTGGTCGGCGACCGTACGATCGGCAGCGTCACCTGTATGACAAGGATCAACCGGAGCTGGTCCAGTTCCTGGCGGAGTTCAGGGCGCTGGTCGATGCCTACCCGGGACGGATGACCGTCGGTGAGCTGTTTTCGTCTGACCCGATCGGCGCCGCCCGCCTCAGCGCGCCGCGGCATCTTGTCTTCGACTGGTGGCTGATCAGCCAGCGCTGGGCGGCGGACGGCTTCGCCAAGGCCAGCCGAATCCACGAAGAGATATTCGCGGAACCCGGCTGGCCCACGGTCGTCCTGTCGAACCACGATCAGTCCCGCCAGGCCTCGCGCCTCGCACCGGGCGCGGACCCAGTGACGAGCGACGAGATCGCCCGCGCGGCCGGAGTCCTGAGCGTGACCCTGCGCGGGACGCCGTTCCTGTACTACGGCGAGGAGATCGGGGCGCGCGACGTGCCAGTGCCCTGGTCGGAGATCATCGACCCGCCGGCGCGGCGCGGTGGCCGGCTCGTCCGGTTGCTGGTGCCGTGGTGGAATCGCGACCAGGCCAGATCGCCGATGCCCTGGGGCCACGGCCCGAACGGCGGGTTCTCGGCGGCCCGGCCGTGGCTTCGGATGGCGCCGGACGTCGAGTCCCGGAACGTGGCCATCCAGGATCGTGACCCATCATCCGTCCTGAGCGCGTACCGCACGTTGATCTGGCTGCGACGGCGGCATCCGGCGCTCCAGGTCGGCGCGTTTCGGCGGTTGCCGACCTCGCGCGAGCTGTTCGCGTTCGAGCGGACGACCGCCGACGAGGTCGTGATCGTCGCGGTCAATTTCGCGCCAGCACCCGCGACCTTCAGGGTGCGAACAGGGCGCCTGTGGACCGTGATCTTCGACACCCACGGGCGGGCAACCAGGGAGGTCTCGGGCGGCGACCGGCTGACGCTCGCGCCGCGAGAGGGGATCATTCTGCTGGCGACGTAGTGGCTCCGGTGAGCGTTGGATTGCCGGCGCCCCTGCTACGATGACGGCCGATCCACGCTCAACACCCGGGGAGCCACCACGTGCCGCTCGAGTTTCTGAAGCGCCGGGGCAAGGCCGCCGAGCCGGTCGCGCCCGCCAGGCCGTCCGGGCTGCTGCCCGAGGAAGTGGTCGCCCAGGACCACCAGCTCAAGCTCTATTACGCGGGGAAGAGCAGCGAGGGCGTCCGGATGAAGGCGGGACCGGCCGCGGTTCACGAGCTCCCGTCCATGCTCATCGGTTCGGCCCAAAGCGAGATCGAGGTCGTGGAGCCGCTCGCGATTGAATTCAGCCAGGCGACACCGACGATCGTCACACCGTCGGAGGCGATGCAGTGGCTGAATGCGCATCACGCGCGCTCGCCGATCACCCGGCACGCCCTGGTCGTGCTCGAATCGATCGACGCGATCGATCTTGCCTTCGACACCTTCGTGTGTGCCCTGCTGGACGGTGAGGTCGATACGTCCGGCTACCCGGAGTACAACGCGATCATCGGGGGCGTGGCGGCCCACTGGGATGAGGCGACGGGCGACATGATCTGCCGGGCCGTGGTCGGCTGGGGAGGCAAGGGTGTCCGGGGCGACACGGATCGCAACGGCGCGAAGCTGCTTGGTGGCCTGCTCAATAACGTCCTGGCCAGCCAGTATGCCCTCGGCCTGACCAGCATCGAGCGGCCGGTTCCGGCGGCGGGTCGGGGCGGCCTGGTGTGTGCCCATTGCGGTTTCGCGTCGGCCCACGAGCGCGCCTTCTACTGCCCCAAGTGCGGCATGCGCCTGTTGCGCGGCTGAGCGCAAGGCCGCAACCGATGCCCCTGTACGACTACCACTGTGCCGCCTGTGGTCGGCGGGTCGAAGTGGTCCACGGCGTTCACGCGCCGGGTCCAGCCAGTTGCCCGAACTGTGGTGGCGGTCCACTCAAGAAGGCGATTACGGCGGCCAGCGTCCACTTCAAGGGCACCGGCTGGGCCAAACGGGACCGGCGCACGACGGTCACGTCGGGCGCATCCAGATCCATGGATGACGCCGCCGCGTCCGACGGTCCCAAGCCAGCCGTCACCGCCGACGGTCCCAAGTCAGACGCTCCCAAGTCAGACGCTCCAGACGCTGCTTCGGACGGCTCCGGGTCGGGTGGCGCATCGGACGGGCCCAAGTCTGGCCGGGATTCGGACTCGTCCGCGGATCATCGGGCGGCGAAATCGTCAGCGGGCGCGACCGCGGCCGGCACGACGACGAGGACCGACTGACCGACGATGACGGCCCCGACCGACTGGATCACCCTTGGCCAGGCTGTCGAGATCCTGGCCGCCGCCAACATCCACTTCAGGCCAACCACGATCGGCGGCTGGGCCCGGGCCGGTCGCCTCCAGAGCATCAAGCTGGGCGGTCGGCGATTCGTGCGGCGGGCCGAGGTGCGCGCCCTGGTGGCAGCCCCCAGGCGCGTCCGTGCCTCGGACCTCCAGCCCGTCCTGTTCGAGGACCTGGGGGGCTGACCCGGGCCACCGATGGACCCTCGCCCGCTCCTGGGCCGGATCATGGGGCACCGGCGGGTCGCCGGCGTGAGAGCCGTGCTCGATACCTACAACCGCGCGGCCGGCGGCCTGCTGGCCAACGGTCTGGCCTTCGCGTCGCTGTTCGCCGCGATCCCGACCGTCCTGCTGCTGCTCGGCGTTGCGGGCTGGATCGGAACCGGTGACCCGACCGTTCGGGAAGGGGTCAGGGACGCGCTGATCAGGGCTGCTCCACCGCTCGCCAACCTGATCGACGAGTCAATCCGGGCCATCGGCGATGGCGCCGTGTTCACCTCGGCTGTGGGCGTGGTCGGCGTCGTCTGGACGGTCAGTCAGCTGTTCGGCGCGGTAGATGTGGCAATCGCCCGGATCTTCTCCGACGCGCCCGAGCGCGATGCGCTGCGCCGGACGCTGCGAGGTTTCCTCGTCGTCGGCTTGATCGCCGCGGTCGTCGTGGCGATCATCGGGACGCTCGGCCTGCTGGCCGTCTTCGACGCACTGAGGAATACCCGCGGATCGCTGGCGCGCGCTGCCCTGGACACACTCTCGGCGCCGCCCGCCCTGGCGGTCGCCGCCTGCCTGGCGGTCAGTATCGGCTACCGCATCCTGCCGACCAGACCGCCGACCTGGCGCGCCCTCGTCATCCCCGCGCTGATCGTGGGCGTAACCGTGACCCTGTTGAGCCAGGCCTTCTCGATCCTCGTTCCGCGTCTGGTCGGCGTTGCCGAGCTGGCGGGTTCGCTCGCGTCGGGCTTTGTCACGCTAGCGTGGTTGTCGCTCTCGTTCCAGGCGTTCCTGCTCGGTGCGGCCTGGGTGCGAGTGCGGAACCAGGGGCCGCCGAGGGCAGGGTCGGGTTCAGCGTCCCTGCAGGGTCCCGCAGCGCCGGCAGAACCGGGCGTTGGCGGAGAGTGACAGGCCGCAGCTGACGCACGGCTGGATGCCGTTTGAGGCGGGCCGTCCTGCCGACGGTGGCGCGGCCACCAGCTCCTGGTTCGAGGCGGCCCACAGGGCCTCGATCCCGCCCTGCCCTTCGGCCGGCCGTCCGAGGAAGGGCAATCCCGCTGCCGGCGTCGAACTCCGCCACTGTGGCTGCGAAGGCCACTCAGGTCCGGCGGCCGGAGACCTGGTCCCCTTGGCCTGAAGCGGCTGGACCCCATTGCCGACAGTCGGACGGCCGACGGGCGGCTCGCCGGTGTCCGGTGCCGTGATCTGCCAGGTGGGCTGCGCGACAACGTCCGCGGCGGACGAATGCTCAGCCATGGCAGCGATCGCCGGCTCCGGAGGCACGACCTCGGCGCTCGGCGGCTCATCGGCCGCGGCGCTCGGCGGCTCATTGGCCGTGATGGCCAGCGGCTCGGTTTCAGTCAGTCCTCGCTCATAGGCATCGAGCTCCGCGTCGAGATTCTGGCCGGGCCGGAAGCGCCGCAGCAGGCTGGCCGTCTGATGGACAGCCTTGTAAGCCGGATCGACGTCCTGCGTGCCGGCCGCCGCGATCGGCTCGACCGCGCTGGCGGCCTCGGCGAGCATCGCGGGCTCCGGCTCGACCATCGCCTCGGGCGTGGAGTCCGGCGCCTTCTCGGCCTCGGCGGTGACGGCGGCTGGCAGGTCATCGTGTTCATGTTCATGGTCGATCCGACCGTTGCCCGCGGTTGGTTCGCCACCCGGAGCGACCGGCAGGAGCGGTACGAGCTCCTCGAACGTGGCCGGCACTTCTGCGATGGTGAGAGGCAATTCTGCGATGGTGAGCGGCGCGCAGGACAGGCAGCGCACCTCGGCCTCATTCCAGCAGTTCGGGCAGGTGTACTGGCGGCACGACATGCAGAAGTTGAACGTCTTGTGGAAGGCGTCCAGCTGATGGGACGTCGCCTCGCGGTCGGTCTCGCTGCGGGCCGCGGCCATGGCCTCGTTGATCGAGGTGTCGTCCGACAGGACGAAATTCTTCAGGCCGCGCGACAAGACCTTGACGCTCTTGAGGCGTCGCTTGGGGCGATCGGATTCGAACGTGTAGCGGGTGCCGCACCGTTCACAGAACGATTCGGTCAGGGTTTCGGTCATCGTGTCCCGGGGTACGCGCAGGCCAGGCCCGAGCACGTGCGCTGCCCGAGCGAGGCGAGAGTATAGCGCACGGGTATTCGGCGATCGTGAACGCTGGTACTCCGGTGGGCATCGAATGGTCAGGGCATGACCCTCTGATAGACTCGGCCACCGACCATGCCGTCCCTGGCCGCCATCGAGCGGTTCTTCGAACGCCTCTTCGAACGCCCGTCCGCACGCCTCTTCCGCACTCGCGTCCAACCCATCCAGATTCAGCGCCGGATCGAGCGTGCGATGGAGGCCAGCCGGCGGCCGTCGGCCGAGCGGACTTTGGTCCCGAACCGGTTCACCGTGCGGCTGCACCCGGATGACCTCGCCGGTCTCGCCGAGATCGCGGACGGTTTCGCCGCGGGCCTGGCCGACGGAGCGCTGTCATTCGCGCGCGCCCATCGTTACGCACTCGCGGCGCGGCCGCAGGTCGACCTGCTCGCCGATGCGACGGTTCAGCGCGCGGATATCCGGGTCGAGGCACGGTTCACGTCGGCGCACGGCGCCGAGCCGGTCGAGTCCGAGCGGGCCGCCGAGGACCCGGATCCAGGTGGACCGGCCGACCCGACCGCGACGGCGGTCTTCACCTTGCCCCAGGCGAACGCTCCGCGGGTCGTGCTGCGCGCGATCGACCCCGACGGCCGGATCCGCGAGGTCGGCATCGAGGGTGGCATCCTGACGATCGGGCGGGCCGACGACAACGACCTGGTCGCCCGCGATCCGCGCATGTCGCGTCACCACGGCCGGATCGTTGGGCGGCGCGGGACGCTCGTCTACGTTGACCTGGGCAGCACCAACGGTTCGAAGGTGAACGGCGAGCCGGTGACCGAGGTGGTTCTCGGCGCGGGCGACCGGCTCGAGGTGGGGGACACCGCGATCGTCGTCGAGGTGGCCGGGGCGCCCCCCTGATGGACGGCTTCACCGTGGTCCTGTGGGGCATCCGGCTGCTCTTCCTGGCCCTGCTCTACTTGTTCCTGGCCCGCCTGGTCGTGGCGCTGCTGCGCGACCTGCGGGCGGCCGCCCGCGAGCCGATCGATCGACCGGGGCGCCTGGTGGTGCTCGAATCACCGTCCGGTGAGCCAGAAGTCGGACGCTCGTTCGGGCTCGACGTGATCACCCCTCTGGGTCGCGACGTCAACAACGCGATCGTCATCGACGACCCATTCGCCTCCACCGATCACGCCGTTCTGACCTATCGCGGTCGAAGCTGGTACCTCGAGGATCTCGACAGCACGAACGGGTCGTACATCAATGGCCAGCCAGTGGATGGTGTGGCCGCCCTGGGCTACGGCGACGAGATCCAGATCGGCCAAGTCCGTTTCCGCCTCGAGCGAACGCGCGCATGACGCAGCCGCCAACGAGTCCGAGGCCGCGGAGCCTGCCCCGGGTGCTCGGATCCATCCGGCCGAGGGCGCGCTGGCAGGAGTTGCGGCTCCTGCTGCTGGTCGGGTTGGCGCTCGCGATCGGGAGCCTCTCGCTCGGAACCGGCCTGACCGGCAAGGTCGGGCTGCACGACCCGTGGGGCCTCGGGATCTACCTCGGCGTCCTGCTGGCGGCCCATGTCGCCCAGGTCCTGGCCGGACGCCGCACGGACCAGCTCCTGTTCCCCTCGGTGGCGCTGTTGGGCGGCCTGTCGCTCCTGTTGATGGAGCGGCTGCCCCAGGACCTGGTCATCCAGCGGTTCTTCGGGACCGAGTTCGGCCTGGCCGAGGTCCAGCTCATCTGGCTGGTGTGTGCCGTGGCGATCGCGACCACGCTCGCCATCGTGGTTCGCTCAGACGCCTGGCTGCGGCGCTACAAGTACACTTGGGCCGCCGTTGGAGTCGGCCTGCTGCTCCTGACCTTCGTGCTCGGGACCGAGATCAATGGCCAGCGCCTGACCCTCCAGATCGGGCCGATCAGCGGCCAGCCGTCGGAGTTGCTCAAGGTCGTCCTGGTCGTGTTCCTGGCCGGCTATCTGTCCGAGAATCGGGCCCTCCTGGTCGATCAGGACACGCGGCTCGGGCCGCTCCGCCTGCCGCCCCTGCCGTACCTGGCGCCGATGGTCGCGATGTGGGCGGTCGCCCTCGGGATCGTGGTCATCCAGCGCGATCTCGGTGCCGCGCTGCTCTTCTTCGGCGTCTTCCTGGCCCTCGTCTACGCCGCGACCGGGCGGATCAGCCTGGTGATCATCGGACTGATCCTGTTCCTGGCGGGGAGCGCCGCGATGGCCAACCTGTTCGAGCACATTCGGACCCGCATCGACATCTGGCTCGATCCGTTCGCCGACCCGCTGGGGGCCGGCTACCAGGTCATCCAGGCGCTTCATGCGTTCGCCCGCGGCGGCCTGCTGGGTACCGGCCTCGGCGGCGGGCTGCCCGAGATCGGCGGACGGCCACCGATCCCCGAGATCCATACGGACTTCCCGCTGGCCGCACTCGGCGAGGAGCTCGGTGTCGTGGGGGTCGTCGCGATCCTGGCGACCTACCTGGTGATCGTCCAGCGCGGCCTGCGCATCGGGGTCGCCGCGGCCGACGACTACCGCTCGCTCCTGGCGGTCGGGCTGGCCCTGGTCATCGGCATCCAGGCGTTTATCATCGCGGCCGGCAACCTCAAGCTCCTGCCGCTCACCGGCGTCACCCTCCCGTTCATCAGCTACGGCGGCTCTTCGCTGCTGGCCAACTCCCTGGTCGTGGGTTTGTTGCTGGCCCTCTCGGACAAGGGCGTCGAGCCGCCCCCGCCGCCGAGGTCGGGTCGGCGCTGGCGTGGTCTCGGTCCCGGTCGTCGGGCAGCCGCTTGATGGGGGCCCAACGTGGCGCGCTCCGGACGGTCGGGCCGACAACCATCCACGTCGCACGACTGCTGTCGCTGGCCTTCGCACTACTGGCTGCGGCGGCGGGCTACTGGGGCGTTGTCCGGGGGCCGGAACTCAGCCGGGCACCGGACGACGCGGCGGTCATTGCGGCGTCGCGAACTGTGCCCCGCGGCCGGATCCTGGATCGGGATGGCACGGTGCTGGCCAGCAACCTGGTCGATGAGCACGGCGAGCTCTACCGCGTCTACCGCAGCTCGACGACCAGCCAGGTCGTGGGCTACGCGTCGCGGATCTACGGTCGCGCCGGCCTGGAGCGCACCTTCGACGCCGAGCTGACCGGCCTGGCCGGCGATCCGCTGACGGACGCCTTCGCGAAGTTCGGCGCCGAACGCTACGACCCGAGGGACCTGACCCTCGCACTGTCGTACGACCTCCAGCGCGCCGCCGTGGCGGCGCTCGGCAAGCGCCGCGGGGCGGTAGTCATGCTGGATCCGCGGACGGGCGAGGTGCTGGCGTTGGCATCGACGCCGATCTACAACGCCTCGAAGCTGGCCAATCCGCTGACGGCCGCGGCCACGTTCGCGGCCCTGCGCGATAGCCCGGCGCAACCCCTCCTGCCGCGCGCGACCCTGGGTCGCTACGTTCCGGGGTCCGTGTTCAAGATCGTGACCGCCGTGGCCGGCCTCGGGTCCGGGGCGGTCTCGCCCACGACCACCTTTGCCGAGCAGCCGCGCGCCGAGCGCGACGGGTTGCTGGTGGAGGGCTTTCGGGTGCGCGACGGCCACCATCCCGAGACGGGTTCCGACGCGCTCGATCTCATCGCCGCGACGGAGGCATCCTGCAACATCTGGTACGCCCTGGCCGGGCTGGAGACCGGCGGCGCCGAGCTCGTCGAGTACGCCCGACGGATGGGGTTCGGATCCCCCCTGCCGTTCGATCTGCCCACGGCCGTTTCGCAGGTGACCAATGGCCGTGGCACCGACCCGGGCGGTTTCCTCGACAGCGTGGAGTTGGCCAATGCGGCCTACGGTCAGGCCGAGACGTTCGTGACGCCGCTCCAGATGGCCCTCGTGGCAGCGACCGTCGCCAATGACGGCGAGCTGATGCGCCCACGGCTGGTGACGTCGTTGACCGGCGCCCGGAGCGGCACCCGGACGATCGGGGCGCAGTCGTTGGGCCGGGTGCTGTCGGGGCCGGACGCGCGAGCCATCAACGCGGCCATGGTCCAGGCCGTCGAGGGCCCGCTCGGTGGGCGGTTCACCTCCGGGGCGAAGGTGTCGGGCGTGACCACGGCTGGCAAGTCCGGCACGGCCGAGCTCGGAGGTAGCGGCGAGCCGCATGCCTGGTTCATCGGATTCGCGCCGGCCGAGGACCCTCAGGTGGTCATCGCCGTCCTGGTCGAGGAGGCGGGGCGGGGCGGCGATGTCGCGGCGCCGATCGCCGGTCGCCTGCTGACTCGCTGGCTCAAGGTCGGATCATGAGCGAGCTGCGAGAGCCGCTCGAGCCGCGAGAGCCGCGGCCGATGATCGAGCGATTGGGCCTCGCCTGCCTCGCGATCGTCCTGGCGTTGATGTTCGGTGGTGTCGGGGCGGCGTCGTGGGTCGGTGGTGAGCCATTCCTGGCCGCCATGGGCGCAATCGGCAGCCTGATGTCGCTGTGGGTGGGCGCCTTGACCCTGTTCCGCGGCTGACCTGTCGTCGCTCGGGACCAGCCCCGCGGCCGACGATTCGCTCGGATGTTCACCTGTCGCCAACACGAGGCTAACCGACGGCCGCGAGCGTGCGTGGATGCAGGGATCCCGGGGAGCGCGGCGATCGTGACGGCTGGGAGCCGAGCAAGGCGCCTCGCTCCCTCCCTCGCCTTCCGTGCTGGATCGCTGGCCCGCATCCGGCCGATGCTCGTCCGCCGCCGCTGTGCCCTTGGGCCTCTTGGCGGTGGCCCGGTCGCCGTGATCTCGCCACCCGAGGCACCTGCGGAGGGCGGGGCGCGCCTGGCGCCGGACTGGGCGGAGGATCGAGCGGGTGGCTAGCAGGCTGGTTCAGCTGCGCACCTGAGGCGCAAGTTACGTATGGCTCCCTCGTGGACCGCCGCCCAGACGACATCTACTGCAGCTTCTGGGCCGAAACCACGCTCATCTGTTGTCGATTCGCGCTCGGCAGGCGCCCGGCGTTGCTCGGGGTTCACTCCGCTCGCCGTCGGAGGACCGCCCGGGCCGGGCTGCCGTCCGTTCCGGGAATGAGCAAGGGACAGGCAGATCAGGTCGTACGAGCGCCGGATCGCCGAGCGGCGCGATCGACTGTAGCCAGCCCCGACCAGCCGGATTCCCCGTTCAATCAGCACGGCGGCGCCGTCGGCGGTCAACCCGGTGCTGGCCGGCCCGGAACCTAACCCGTGGTCCCGACGTACTATCTGCCAACGATGCGGCACCCCGACCCCCGGTTGGTGCGGTGCCGGTGCCATCGACTGACTTGCGAGAGGGGCGGATGACCAAGATCCAGGAAACCGGCGACAGAGTCCTGTCCAACGTCGAGCGCGTGATCGTCGGCAAGCACCAGGAAGTTCGCCTTGCCCTGGTCGCCCTGCTGTGCCGCGGCCACGTGCTGATCGAGGATGTGCCGGGAACCGGCAAGACGGTGCTGGCCAAGGCGATCGCCCGCAGCCTTGGCTGCTCCTTCCGGCGGATCCAGTTCACCCCGGACCTCCTGCCGTCGGACGTGTCCGGCCTGTCCATCTACAACCAGAAGACCCAGGAATTCGAGTTCCGGCCGGGACCGATCATGAGCCAGATCGTCCTGGCCGACGAGATCAACCGGGCGACCCCCAAGACCCAGTCCGCGCTGCTCGAATGCATGGAGGAGCACCAGGCCACGATCGACGGCACGACCTACCAGATGCCCGATCCGTTCCTGGTCATCGCCACCCAGAACCCGATCGAGTACGAGGGCACGTTTGCGCTGCCGGAGGCCCAGCTCGATCGCTTCCTGCTCAGGCTCCGCCTCGGCTACCCCCAGCCGATCGAGGAGATCGTCATCCTCGACGAGCAGAAACGAACCCACCCGCTCGAGGATCTCGAGGAGGTGCTGGCGGTCGAGGAGCTGCGCGAGATGCAGGCAGCGGTACGCGACGTCTACGTCGATTCGAGCGTGTCGGACTACATCGTCCGGCTGGTCAACAGCACCCGGAATCACCCCGACGTCTACCTCGGTGCCTCGCCCCGTGGCTCGATCGCGCTGTACCGTGCCGGTCAGGCCCTGGCCGGTCTGCTCGGCCGGGACTACGTGATCCCCGACGACGTGAAGACCCTCGCCGAGCCGGCGCTGGCCCATCGCCTGATCATCAAGACCAGCTCGTCCATCCATGACGTCCAGGCCGGCCATGTCGTGCGCGAGCTGCTCGATTCGACCTCGATCGACGGCGTCCGGCCGACGGGCGGCGGTCCAACCGAGCTGCGGCCGGGCGCCCGCAGCTCGTCCTCCTCGAGCGCGAGCGCCTAGCGTCTGTCCGTTCGGCCGCGCGGAGTACCCGGTTGATCCGAAAGCTGCAGCTGCTGGTTGCCGTCGCGGTCCTCGTGATCGCGGCGTTTTCGACGGCGCTGCCGTTCCTGTTCTATCTGCTCTACCTCGCGATCCTGGTGGTTGGTGGCTCGTACCTGCTGGTCCGCCTGGGTCTGACGGACCTGGAGGCTGGCTACGCCGTCAGCCAGATGCAGGGCCACGTCGGAGACAAGCTGCGGGTCACGTATACCGTGCGCAATGGGAGCCGAATTCCCAAACTGTGGCTGGAGATCCACAACCCGACCACCCTCCCGACGGGCCTGCCGGGCCGGGCCATCAGCCTGGCGGGACGGACTGAACGCTCGTGGCTGATCCGCCTGCCCCTGGCCCGCCGCGGCCACTTTCGAATCGAGCCGCTCCACATCCGGACGGGCGACCCGTTCGGCTTCTTCGAGGCGTCGGCGACGGTCGGCCAGGGCGTATCGGTCATCGTCTACCCGCGTATCGAGCCGCTTCCGCGCTGGCGCCTGCCGGCGGCCGCCATCGAGGGCAGCCAGCTGTCGCCCCTGCGCACGCTCCAGACGACACCGCTGGCAACCAGCGTCCGGCCGTACGCCCCGGGCGACAGCATGAACCGGATCCACTGGAAGAGCACCGCCCGCCACGGCGAGATCCAGGTCAAGGAGTTCGACCTGGAGCAGACGGCCGACGCCTGGATCGTGCTCGACCTCCAGCGCGGCATCCAGACCGGCCGCGGCGACGAGTCGACCGTGGAAGCAGCCGTGCGCGCCGCCGCATCGATCGCCGACAGGGCGCTCCAGGAGAACCGCGCCGTGGGGATGACCGTGAACGTGGCGCGAACCGCCTTCCTGCCACCCGACCGGGGCAGCCGCCAGCACCTCAAGATCATGCAGTTGCTGGCCTCGGTGGAGGCCGATGGCACGGCCCCGCTGGTGGAGACCCTGATCGCGACTGTCGGCCGCCTGCGCCGGGGCATGACCGCCGTGATCATCACGCCGTCGCTCGATCCTTCCTGGGTGCGGCCCCTGGCGGCGCTCCGGACGCGCGGCGTTGCCTGCGTCGTGCTGGCCCTCGAAGCGGCCGCCTTCGAGCGAGCCGCCCAGCGCGGGCCCGCGGTCACCGTCGATGGCGGAACGCCGCCGCCGTCCGACGTCGATCAGGAGACCGCGAAGCGGGCGCGCGCTCTACGCCACGCCATGGCCGAGTACGAACTCACCTCGTACACGATCACGCCCGGCCGGCCGCTCGGCCAGATCCTGGCTCGATGAGCGGGATCGCGCGCCTGCCTCGTCGCCTGCCGCTTGCCCCGACCGAGGGCTGGGTAACGCTCGGCCTGACCCTGCTCGTGTGCCTGGCCCTGGCCTGGTCGCTCGACGACGCTCGCTGGGTCCTGGGGCGGGAGACCTACCTCGATTTTTTGCCGCTGGCCGCCGCTGGCGGCGTCCTGGCCGGCTTCATCGGGCCGAAGGCCGGCTGGGGTCGCTGGCAGACGTACCTGGTTGGATCGGTCTTCGCTGCCCTGATCGTGCCCCTGCTCACGGCCGCCGTCGCGCTGCCCGAGGGCACCCCGCCCGGCGAGCTGTACCAGGCGACCGCGGCGTCGGTGATCGCGGCGTATGTCGACATTGCCGTCCGCAACCAGGCGTCCACCGTCCAGTACCTGCACTACCTGTTGACCCTCGGGATGCTGGTCTGGGCGACGTCCATGTTCGCGGCGTACGCCGTCTTCGGACATCGCCGCCCGCTCGGTGCAGTCGCGGTCACGGGATTGCTGCTCCTTGGCAACATGGCGCTGACGATCAACGACCAGCTGGTCTACCTGGTCCTGTTCAGCATGGCCGCCCTGTTCCTGCTGATTCGCGGCCATGTCCTGGAGGAGCAGGGCGAATGGCTGCGCCGCCGGATCGGCGACCCGGCGTCCATCGCCTCGGTCTACCTGCGCGGCGGAACCGCGTTCATCGCGGTCGCCGTGGCGGGCGCCCTGATCCTGACCCAGGTGGCGGCCTCGAAACCGCTGGCCGGGGCGTGGGACGGCGTGAGCGACGGCCTGGTGGTCCTGTCGCGATCGCTCCAGCGCTTCCTGCCTGCCGGCGGCGCCAACCGATCCTTCGGGGTCAGCTTCGGGCCGAACGCGACGATCCAGCGGGTGTGGACGACCGACACGGCCCTCGCCGTCACGATCCAGCGCCCGCCGCCCGACACCGGTGACTATTACTGGCGGGCGGTTACATATGACCGGCTTGAGCTGACCGGCTGGAGCCTGAGCGACACTTCCAGCCTCGTCCGCGAGCCGAGCGCGGCCCTGCTCGAGGGACTGCCCGATGACGTGGGCAGCGCCGGTCGACGTGAGCTGACCGTCACGGTCACCCCCGGGGACTTCCGCGGATCAACGATCCTGGCGCCGCAGACGCCGTTGGGAGTCGATGAGCCGACCCGCCTGACCGTCCTCGCCAGCGGCTACTTCGCCAGCCTCGAGCGCGATGGCGGGAGCGGTTCGTACGCCCTCACGGCGCTGGTGCCGGTCGCGGGCAACGAGCCTGGCGAACTCAACAAGGAGGCCTTGCGTGCCGCGGGCGGCGAGTACCCCGAGGCGGTGAGGGATCTCTACCTGGCGGTGGCCGAGGGCTCGATCGGGCCTGACGCCCAGGCCCTGGAGGACAAGGTCGCGGCCGAGGCGCGATCCCTGGCGCCCTACGACCTGGCTGCCCGGATCGTCGAGGAGCTGCACTCGGCCACGTACATCTATCAAACGGACGTTCGCGACGTGGACTGCGCCGGGTTGTCCACGGTGGAGTGCTTCGCCCGTTTCAAGCGTGGGTTCTGCCAGTACTACGCGGCGACGATGGCGGTGATCCTGCGCGACCTCGGCATCCCGACCCGGATCGTCCAGGGATTCCTGCCCGGCTCGCGCGACGCCAACACCGGGGTCGAACGGATTCTCAACAGCAACGCCCATGCCTGGGTGGAGGTCTACTTTCCGGGCTACGGCTGGGTCACCTTCGACCCGACCGGTGGAGGTCTTGCCGTCATCGCCCCGCTGCCGTCCGGCCGCCCCGTGGCCAGCAGCTCGCCCGGCGCGTCCACCAGTCCGGGCATCTCCCGACCGGACGAGCGCGATCCGCTGGACGCCGAGGGCAGTCGCGGACCCGGAGGCGGCACCACGGACCGCGGGCCGGGCGCCCCGGGGCCGATGGTCGCGGTCACGATCCTGCTGTTGCTCATCGTCGGTGGTCTCGCCTTCGCCGTCTGGCAGCGCGGGCCACGTGGCGCTACCAGCGCCGATCGGGCGTACGGCACCGTCGCGCGCCTGGCCACTCGCTTCGGATTCGGGCCCCGGCCGACCGAGACGGTCTACGAATTCGCGGGGACCCTCGGCGATGTCCTGCCGACGTCCCGTCCGGAGCTCGAGACCGTGGCCCGGGCCAAGGTGGAGACCGCCTATGGTCGGCAGATCCTCGGCGACGAACGGCTGGCCGCGCTCCAGGCTGCGCAACGGAGGCTGCGCATCAGGCTCCTCCGGCTCGCGTTTCGGCGTACCGACCGCCGCCGCCGAAGCCGTTAGGGTCGCCGGGTGGCCGCACCACGGCACGCTGCCAATCAGAGCGCCCCGCTGCGACTCCGCTCCGCGAGATCTGCCTGGACGTCGTCACCGAGCAGGCTGGCCAGGTGGGCCGTCAGGTTGTGGGCGCGCAGGACCGGCCGGCCGGCGCGCAGTTCGATGACGCTGATGCCGCATAGATCCAGCGACCACATCCAGAAGTGATCCAGCGGGAGGTCGAACAGGGTCAACAACGCGACCTTGAAGACCCCGTCATGCCCGACGACGATCGACCAGGGCTGGTCCGGCACGGGGTCGCGATAGCCGGCGACCTGGGGGCGATCGAGTGAGCCGGCGGGCCGGCCCCCGGCCAGGCGCGCGAGGACGGCGGCCAGGGCGGGCCGGACCCGGGCCTGGACCTCGGGTAGCGACTCGCCGCCCGGTGCCCAGGCCTCCGTGGGCCGCCGGCGCCAGGCCGCGAGCTGGCTGCCATAGCGTGCGCTGATCTCGCTTCGATGGAGTCCTTCCCACTCGCCTTGCCCGATCTCCAGCAAGGCGGGGTCGGCGCGGCTGGCGATGGACGAGCCAGCCGCCCGGAGAACGCCCTCGATGGCCCCGGCCGTTTGAGCCGCGCGCTGGAGCGGCGAGTGGACCAGCTCGAGCGGCGGGCCGTTCGGTACGGGCAGCGCCGGGGGATCGTGAGGCCGAGCCAGGCGTCGAGCGACGAGGTCGGCCTGGCGTCGGCCCGTCGGGGAGAGCGGGGTCTCGGCCTGGCCCTGGAATCGACCTTCGACGATGAACGTGGATTCGCCGTGCCGGACCAGCACGAGCGTCGCATCCAGGCCGTCTGGGCCGAGCGGCGCCCCGGTCGCGGCCAGCGCCCGGGCCGCGGTCAGCGCGTGCTCCCGAGCCGGATCGTCCAGAGCTCCAGGACGGCCTCCTGCGCCTGGATGGCCCCCGAGACCGATTCCGGGACGTCGTCGTCGAGGGCCAGGATCATCAGCGCGTCCTCGCGCGGGCGACCCCTCGCGAGGTGCATGGCACTGATGTTGACGTCCGCCTCACCCAGCATGAGCCCGACTCGCCCGACCGTGCCCGGGCGGTCCATGTGCCGGGTGATCAGCATCGTGTCGGCCGGCGCCATGTCCAGCCGGTAGTCGTCGAGACGGGTGATCCGGGGCTCGCCCGCGGCCACGGTCCCGGCCACGACCGCGGTCCGGCCACCGGCCGCGCCGGACAGTGTGAGGAGTGCGGCAAAGGCGCCGGCATCGGGCGTCTTGTGCTCGATCACGGTGATCCCGCGCGCCCTAGCCAGGGAGCTGGCGTTGACCAGGTTGACCCGCTCGGTCGTGACCGTCTCCAGCAGGCCGCGCAGGACTGCCGCGATCAGTGGCGTTCCGTCGTGCTCCGCGAGATCGCCCGCGATCTCGAGCGTCAGCGACCGCACGCCGCCGCGCGAGAACTGGGCGAAGAAGCGGCCGAGGATCTCGGCCAGTGGCAGATATGGCGCGATCGCCCGGGCCGTCTCGGGCGTGAGCAGCGGCGCGTTGACGGCGTGACGGGCACTCCGCCCCTCGAGGACATCCAGGACCTGGGCGGCCACTTCCTCGGCGACCAGGATCTGGGCCTCGGCCGTGGACGCCCCAAGGTGCGGGGTGAGGAGCGTGTTGGGCGCGCCGAGGAGCGGCGAATCGATCGGTGGCTCGTGCTCAAAGACATCGATCCCGGCGCCACCCAGATGACCGGAGACGAGGGCCTCGGCGACGGCCGCTTCGTCAACCACGCCGCCGCGAGCGGCGTTCAGGATGATCGAGCCAGGCTTGAGCCTGGCGATCGCTTCGCGTCCTATCAGGCCGCGCGTCGCCCGGGTCAGCGGCACGTGCAGACTGACCACGTCGGCGCGCCGGAGCAGCTCGTCGAACTCGACCAGCTCCGCGCCATGGTTGGCGGCCTGCTCCTCGGTCACGAACGGGTCGACCGCCAGCACGACCATCTCCATGGCGATGGCCCGGACCGCGATCGCCTGGCCGATCTTGCCCAGCCCCACGATCCCCAGGGTCCGGCCGCGCAGCTCTAGGCCGGTGAACTGGGCGCGCTCCCATTCCCCACGTCGAACCGACGCGTCGGCCGGAGCCGTTCGCCGGGCGAGGCCGTAGAGCAGGGCCAGGGTGTGCTCGGCGGCCGCGATGGTGTTGCCGGTGGGCGCGTTGACGACCAGGATCCCGGCCCGCGTGGCGGCATCGAGATCGACATTGTCGACGCCGACACCGGCCCGGCCAATGACCACCAGGCGCGTGGCGGCGGCGATCAGCCCAGCATCGACCTGGACCTGGCTGCGCACGATCAGCGCGTCGTAGTCGGGCAGGATCGCGCACAGTTCGGCGCGCGTCAGGCCCGGCCGCTCATCGACCTCGTGCTCGGCGCGCAGGAGGTCGATGCCCTCGCTGGCGATCGGTTCGGCGACCAGGATCCTCATCCACCCGCACCCGCGGCGGCCGGGGCGGCGAGCCCGAGCGATTCCAGCGCCGCCACCTGCGCGGCGGCCACCGCCGAACCCGGCCAGACGGCCCGCCCCATGCCGATCGAAACGAACTCGAGGACGCTCATCGCGCCGAGGATCTCCTCGACCGTGACCGAGCCCAAATGACCGAGCCGGAAGATCTT